>JAPKCI010000031.1 GCA_028823035.1 Rubripirellula sp. | reverse complement strand
CATGCGTTAACAGGTGAAAGTTCAGCGAATTCAGTAGTGACTTCCTCCGAGTAAATGGTATTCATCAGTGGAATTTTCAAAGTCGAGGGCGTTACAGAATCGCGTCCATCAAATCATCCCTGGCGGATGTCATACTTATGCCAAAGGCGATGATCAGTTCCCCTTTTTGTCACCTGGGTTCATTCAGCGTGGCCTCGGCTGCCATGTTTGGGATGTGGACGGCAACGAATTCATCGAATATGGGATGGGATGTCGTGCCGTTTCGCTTGGTCATGCGTTCAAGCCGATAGTGGATGCTGCGGCAGAAGAGATGCAGCGCGGCGCGAATTTCACTCGACCTGCACTGATCGAATTGCAGTGTGCCGAAGAATTTTTGGGAATGATTCGCGGTGCAGAGATGTGTAAGTTTTCAAAGGATGGATCTACTGCGACTACAGCGGCGTTGAAGCTCTCGCGTGCTGCAACAGGCAGGGACCGAATCGCTCTCTGTGAAGATCATCCGTTTTTTTCAATCCACGATTGGTTCATAGGTACGACTGGAATCAACGGCGGAATCCCCAAGGCCATTCAGGATCTCTCGCTTACTTTTCGCTTCAACGATCTGGATAGCGTTAAGCATCTGTTCGAAAAGTACCCAGGTGAAATCGCCTGCCTGATAATGGAACCGGCGAAATACGATGACCCGCAGGATCACTTTCTGCACCGTGTACAGGAGCAGTGCGAACAGCATGGGGCTATCTTTATTCTCGATGAGATGATCACCGGGTTTCGATGGAGTAACGGTGGGGCTCAGGAAACGTACGATATTGTTCCTGATATGTCGACATTTGGAAAAGCGTTAGCAAACGGGTTTTCTCTTTCCGCTTTGGCTGGGAAGAAAGAACTGCTTAAAGCAAGCGGGATCTATCATGATCAGGAGAGAGTTTTTGCGTTGTCGACGACGCATGGAGCCGAAACGCATGCCATGGCGGCTGGCATGGCTACCATGCGGTACTATCAGAACCATCCCGTCATTGACGTACTCGCCAGGCAAGGTACCCGACTGTCATGCGGTATTCAGAATGTCATTGCGGAACAGGGTGTTGAAGGATACGTGTCAGTGTTCGGGAAACCCTGCAATCTTGTGTTTGGTACTAACGACGCAGAGGGGAATCCGTCGCAGGGGTATCGTTGTCTGTTGATGCAAGAACTCATTAAGCGTGGGGTGTTGGGACCTTCTCTTGTGATCAGCTATTCACATTCGGATGCTGACGTCGATCAAACGATCGAGGCGTTTCGGGGCGCGTTGGCGGTTTACCGACGGGCATTGTCGGAGGGCTACGGAAAGTTTCTTGTCGGCCGCGAGTCACAAGTTGTGTACCAGCAGTTCAATGAGCCCGCCTATCGAGCACAACCCGGTTGCATGGGATCTCAAGTATGAGTGACGATGGGCCCGGCTTGGGGCGACAGATGCACGAACTGGCGGCTCGACTGTACCCCATCCACCGGGCAATTACCGGTGAAGGAGTGCGGCAAACGTTTGCCGAACTGTCCAAGTTGGTACCGCTGCAAGTACGCGAAGTACCAACGGGTACAGATGTGTTGGACTGGCAGGTGCCTGAGGAATGGAGCGTGCAAGACGCTTACATAGCCGACGCAGCTACGGGCGAGCGAATCATCGATATCTCAGATAGCAATCTACATGTCGTGAATTGCAGTGTACCAGTAGATGCGCAAATGTCGTGGGAGGAACTCGAACCTTATCTCTGGACCGTGCCGGGGTTTCCAGAGCGAATCCCCTATCGGACCGGTTACTTTCGCGACGTTTGGGGATTCTGTCTGTCAGAACATCAGAAGGATCGCCTGGCAGCGCGTGAAGCTGGCTACAGAGTGGTGATTGACAGCAAATTCTTTGCGGGCTCACTTTCTTATGGGGAGGTCATCATTCCAGGTGCGTCGGATCGCACGGTGATGATTTATACACACTGTTGTCACCCGTCACTTGCGAATGACAACCTTTCTGGCATCGTCGTTGCAACCTATCTGGCGATGGCGTTGCAGAAGCAGCGATTGCGACATTCGTATCACATTGTGATGGCACCTGCGACCATCGGCGCGATCAGTTGGCTAAGCTGCAATGAGGAACTGTGCAGTCGCATTGACTATGGTTTGGTTCTGGCATTGGTTGGCGACGCTGGGCCGTTCACCTACAAGCGGTCAAGACGCGAGACGTCTGCCATTGATCGAATTGCGGGTGCCCTGGTCAGCAGTGCTGGTGGCAGCGTCCGCTCATTTTCGCCTTTGGGCTATGATGAGCGTCAATTCTGTTCCCCAGGGTTCAACTTACCTATGGGCTGTCTGATGCGGACACCACCGGGTGAATTTGATCAATATCACACATCAGCAGACAATCTTGACTACATCCATGCCGATAGCCTCGAAGAATCACTCAATCTGCTCAGGAAGATTGTAGAGCGGGTTGAATCAAATGTCGTGCCGATCAGTCTGCGTCAAAAAGGCGAACCGCGTTTGGGAGAGTACGGACTTTACCGCGCTTATGGTGAAGCAGAACATGACGCGGAATTTCATTTGGCGGTGATGTGGGTCCTGAATCAGGCTGATGGCGGTTCGGATCTTCATTCAATTGCTGACCGCGCAGGATTGTCGTTTGAGCTGATTTGCAAAGCCACGGATCTGCTGCGAAAACATGGACTGGTTGGTTGTACTACAGACTGAGTTTCGCAGCACCTTTGCGTACTGCGTGGGGATGATCCTGAAGTAGTGTCCCGGCATGGGAACCTGCATAACCGACAGATTTGCACAATTCGGTTTTGTTGCCAGCGAACTGTTCCTGTTGTCCTCTGATCAACCGTCTTTTGCTTTGCCGGCGATTGAACCCAAGTAGAGTGAAACGTCCCGTAGAGAATTCGGCAGACAATGAAATGACTTGGTCAGCAAATGAGTTGATAGCCAGATGAATACGATCTATTTCGATTCCGACGATTGCGAAATGCTGCGGCGCGAGCGACTTTACGCTGGTCAGATTTACGTGTTCTCGCCAACTGAAAATGGGCTTGCTCTTTGCAATCTTGCCCGAGAAATGTGCGAAAAAGCGTTCCAGCCGTATTCACCGCCTGAGGCGCAACATCATCTGGACGTCGAACAGTACATAGCGATCTTAAAAGATCTGAAACCACAATTCATTCATCATCCAGAGTGCAAGCGTTTGATTCCCGCCTTGCTGGAAGAACTTGGTTGCGAACTCAGTCAAACATACTTTGACGTTCCCCGTCTTCGAACGGCGTGTTCGGGGGACTATTTGAGCAGTGGTCTCGCTTATGCGTTCAAGCCTCACCGAGACACCTGGTACTCAACACCAATGTCCCAGTTGAACTGGTGGTTGCCCGTCTATCCGATCGCGTCTGATAACGCGATGGCGTTCCACCCCAAGTATTGGAATCAGCCAGTCAAAAACAGTTCCTCACAGTTCAACTACGTGGATTGGAATGCTGCCGGCAGGAAAGACGCTGCGAAACAGGTTGGCAAAGATACAAGGGTCCAGTCTGCCGCATTGGAGCCGATGGAATTGGAGCCACAGCTCAGGCTGGTCGCCAAACCGGGAGGGGTCATTTTGTTTGCTGCCGCGCAGATGCATTCAACGGTCCCCAATGTCTCTGGTGTGACGCGATTCAGTATCGATTTTAGAACGGTCAATTCGCGTGATACCAGTTGTGACCATGGCGCGCCGAATATTGATAGCGAGTCAACGGGAACAACCATGATGGATTATTTGCGTGGCACTGACCTCGAGCACTTTTCCACCAGTGAAGTGAAACGGCAAGGAAATGCTAAGCCAGTGCCGATCTATCCGACCTTACCAGATGCGATCCAAAAAGAAATGGCTGTTACAGCGGAGGCGTGAGTGATGGGGTGCGTGCGTTGGATGCTGGAACGGGCCGGTAACGCCAAGCCGAAAACATGAGTTGAACTGATCAAGAAATACACAAGAGCTGTGCAGAAATTGAACAGCCTTTTCCAGCAAGAAAAAGAGCATGAACGTGGAAACAACGATTCAGTTACAAACTTCTGCAGAAAACAGCACCGACCAACGTGGCTGTCGTTTTTGCGGCGAAGGTTTGGAACATGTAGTGGTTGATCTTGGAATGTCGCCACTGTGTCAAAGTCAGGTAGAACGTGAGGATCTTAACAAGCACGAGGTGTTCTATCCTCTAAGGGCATATGTCTGCGACAAGTGTTGGTTGGTGCAAGTTCACGAACATGTTGCCGGCGAAGAAATTTTCAGTCATTACGCCTACTTTTCGTCCTATTCGGATTCCTGGCTTGCACATGCAGCCACCTACGTGGACATGATTACTGAGCGTTTGCAACTGGGTGAGAACTCGCACGTTGCTGAGGTGGCAAGTAACGATGGTTATCTTTTACAGAACTTTGTTGCGAAAGGTATCCCTTGCCTTGGTATCGAACCAGCGGCCAATGTGGCGCAGGTCGCCATCGACAAGGGAATCCCAGTGGATGTCAGTTTCTTTGGTGTAGAGACTGCAACGAGGATTGTTGCCGAGGGAAAAAAGGCGGATTTGCTGATTGCCAACAACTGCCTTGCTCATGTACCGGACCTGAATGACTTTGTTGGCGGGATGAAAGTTCTTTTGGCCGCCGGTGGCGTTGTGAATGTTGAGTATCCACATCTGTTGAACATCATCGAACAGAATCAATTCGATACGATTTATCAGGAGCACTACTGTTATCATTCGCTCTTCACGCTTGAGCAGGTCTTTGCGCACCACGGCATGAGGATTTTCGATGTCGAGGAAATTCCGACGCATGGCGGATCCCTTCGGATCTATGTTTCACACGACAATGATGATGCAAAACCGGTGACCGACGCAGTGCATCAAATACGGAAACGCGAGATTGACCAGGGTTTGACTCAACTCTCGACCTTTGACGCGTTCGCTGAACGGGTCAAGCAAACTAAATGGAATCTCGTTGAGTTTCTTATCTCCGCTCAACGTGAGGGAAAGCGGGTTGTCGGGTACGGTGCGCCGGGCAAAGGCAACACAATGCTCAATTACTGCGGCATCCGCGAAGATCTGATCGACTTCACGGTGGACCGAAACCCGTACAAACAGAACAGCTTTCTTGTGGGATCAAGAATACCGGTTCATGCACCTGAGATGATCGATGAATTCATGCCGGATTACGTTTTGATCATGCCCTGGAATCTGCGAGATGAGATTGTCGATCAATTGAAGCACATCCGCGATTGGGGTGGCCAGTTTGTCGTCGCAATCCCCGAACTGGAAATTATCTGATTACGGCAGACGTGTAATTCAGCTATCTATGAAGAAAGCCTGGCTATGAAAGTTGTTCTATTTTGCGGTGGTTACGGGATGCGATTAAGAGAATACTCTGAATCGATTCCCAAGCCGATGGTGACGATTGGGTATCGCCCGATCCTGTGGCACGTCATGAAGTACTACGCTCACTATGGGCACAAAGATTTTATCCTGTGCCTTGGCTGGAAAGCCAATGTGGTCAAGGATTACTTTTTAAATTACGACGAATGCCTGTCCAATGATTTCGTGCTACGAGGTGGCGGGCGTGACGTTGCTCTTCTGAACAGCGATATCCAGGATTGGAACATCACCTTTGTTGATACCGGGGTTAAAGCAAGTATTGGACAGCGGCTGAAAGCGGTCCAGCCACACCTCCAAGGTGAAGAATCGTTCTTGGCCAACTACACGGACGGATTGTCGTCGGTACACCTGCCCGAAGTGATTGATTTTCACAAACGCACCAAGGCAGCGGCTACCTTTGTGAGCGTCAGGCCGTCCCAGACCTTTCACAAAGTCTCGATTGATGATGAGGGTGTGGTGAGACGCGTTCAGGAGATCGCAAAAACGGACACGTGGATGAATGGTGGATACTTCGTATTCTCGCAGGAGATTTTTGACAATATGAGAGATGGCGAGGAGATGGTTGAACAACCATTTGAGCGTTTGATCTCACAAGGCAAACTCCGGTCGGTGAAGCACAGCGGATTCTGGGGTTGCATGGACACCTATAAAGAAAAACAGTTGTTGGATGATATGTATGACCGCGGTGACACGCCGTGGGCGATCTGGGAAAAGCCACGGCCCGTTGTTAGCTACACGACACCGGTGTCGGCATTCTCACCTATCAACCTTCCCATTGATTGAGCAGTGGTATGAAAGGAGTGACACTTAACGACGTCAATACGGTTCTATGTCTCGGAGCCCATTCTGATGATATTGAGATTGGTTGTGGTGGCAGTCTCCTGCAGATGATTGACGTCAATCCGAATCTGGAAGTCCATTGGTGTGTTTTTTCTGGGGATCATGTCAGAAAAAAAGAAGCGCAGGCGAGTGCTGAGCAGTTTGTGTCAGGGGCGGGGAAATCTTCAATAGAAACTTACGAGTTCCGAGACAGCTATTTTCCAGACCAATGGGCGGAAATTAAAGCCAGCCTTTCCGCTCTGGCGGAACGCATCAAGCCAGATCTGATTTTCTCTCACAGACTTGAAGATCGGCATCAAGATCATCGCGTTGTGTCAGAGTTGACTTGGTGTGCCTTTCGAGATCACCTGATTTTGGAGTACGAAATCCCCAAGTACGAAGGCGATTTGGGGAATCCCAATTGGTACCTGCCCATTTCAGAACGTCACTGTGGGAAAAAGATCGCGACTTTGTTGGAGTGTTTCGACTCGCAATTGAATAAGCCGTGGTTCGATGATGAGTTGTTTCGTAGCCTGATGCGCATTCGGGGAAGCGAGTGCAACTCTTCCTCGCGTTATGCCGAGGCGTTCTACTGCCGAAAAGTTGCCTGCGGATTTCTACCGCCGGGCGGGTGAGTTCAGTGCTGTCGTGCATGTGTGACCGCATGAGATGCGTTCATGATATTCTGTTGCTGTTGAGGATTCCCGAAAACAGTGGATCAGAACGGTTTGATTGTGCTCGCGAGATGTGCATTTTCAGGCAGGCGATCGTTCTAGCCCAATGTTAGTTACCGTTTTGGTTTTTAATTAAATTCAAGAGAACGTAGGCTTGTTTGCCGTTCTCCGGTCTGGTGTTTTTAGGTCTGGTGTCTCGGGGATGGTCTTGTCGTAGACAGGATTTGATGAATAGTCGAACGTGTAGGTTGGCGGTACTCGCTGGGTGGGTCACGTTGTGTTCGAGCGAAATGGCAGCAGCACAGACAACGCCGGAACGTTTTCTGGCAACCCGATTCGTCAGGCAACCACGGTTCCCATCATGAGGATGTCAGGCACGGGAAAATTGACAGAAACGTGCTTGATCTTTGGCAGGCCAAGTTGGCAAATGCTACGCCTTTGATTGTGTTCATTCATTGCGGTGGGTTCACTGCCGGCAACAAAGAGCAGGTCCGCGGATCCAAAATGATTACAAAGCACGCTCGCGGGGGATCAACTTTGCGGCGATCAGAGCAGATGTCGATAGGCGGTGGTTGATTTCAAAAGATGATCCACCTGACGTTCTGGAATGCAGTCATCCTGATCGAATTCCCATGTCAAAAGGCATTCGCAACCATTAGCCGAGGCACGCGGACCTGATCGACAGACACTGCCTTATCGCTGGCTTGGCTCGCTGCCGCAGGTTGGATAGCACGTCTTGTGGACGACGTGCCCACACTGCTGTGGCAACCCATTCTCGCTGGCTGAAGCCGTTCAGCGACCTTCGCGAAGACGCAGTCCGAGGTAGTCATCCAAATCGGGTTCGTCGTTGATTTCGCGGACGGTACGTTCGATGTCGTAGCTGACTCGGCGAAAATGGATGGTTTCTTCGTCATAAACGACATAGCAACTGCGAGGGTCGCCGTCACGTGGTTGTCCGACACTGCCCACATTGATCATCAATCGCTGTTCGCTATCACCTACTTGATAGCCGCTTTCTGCATCGATGGGCCGAACAAAGCGGAGATCCTGAGTGAAGACACCCGGGACATGCGTGTGACCCTGAAAGCAGATTTGGGTCACCATGGAAAACAGCTTTTCCATTTTCTTGACGTTTTGCGTATCTTCCGGGAACACATACTCGTTGGTTGGTCCTCGTGGTGAACCGTGTACGAACAGAGCATTTCCCTCATCAACCATGCGAGGCAGTTCGCAGATAAACTGCATCCGCGCGCGGCCGGCATCGGGGCCATCCTGATTGCATTCGATTTGGGAACGTGTCCAAAAAATGGCCTGCTCGGCAGCAACATTGAACCCTTCTGGATCAAACAGAGCGCTGCTGTCATGGTTGCCAAGCACGCAGAAGTCAAATTTCATCACCTCGTCGATGCATTGGCTTGGCGAAGGTCCGTAGCCAATGACGTCACCCAAGCAGACGATTCTGTCAATATTTTGGGTGGCGATATCTTCCAGTACGGCCTCAAGTGCGGCCAAGTTCCCGTGGATATCGCTAACGATTGCGGTTCGTGTCACAACTGATTTCGGCGGTCACAGGAAAATTGGGGCGGCGCGGGGTCAAGAATGTTCGGTCCTGTCGGAGCGAGGTACATGTGCCAGTGGGGCACTGGATTGCCGTGGAACGAAGTTCCGAAGCAGTCTGCTCGCTCTCATCTACACTTTAGCGTCCGTGCTTCAAACGGTCACCCAGTGCATCCGAAAGGTCGGTAATGGCATAAATCTTGTTAGCGGTTTTGTCGATGTCATATTCGACGCGACGGTAGGACAGGGTTTTGGCGTCCATGTCGAGGATCGCGTAGCACGACCGATTGTCGTCATCTCGTGGCTGTCCGACGCTGCCGACGTTGACCAGAACCTTCTCGGACCCGAGTGCGAATTCGTAATCGCACTCGTCTGGTGAAATGAACTCGCATTGGGTGGTGAAAATGCCGGGCAAATGGGTATGCCCCATGAAACAGTAGTTCTGGACCTTGCCAAAAAGTATTTCCATTTTTCGCTGGTCGAAGACATATTCCGGGAATACGTACTCGTTGGTCGGGTCACGTGGGGATCCATGGACAAACCTAAACTCGCCTTGGTCAAGGTGCCGGGGGAGTTCCCCTAGAAAATCCCAGCGTTTGTTGACCGTTGCAGTCGAGCCTGGCCCGTTATCCAACTGGTCTCGCGTCCAATAAATGGCCTGCAAGGCCATCGGATTGAACCCATCTGGATCGAACAGTGCGGCCTGGTCATGGTTACCCAGAATCGTCGCGGCACACTTTTTGATGACTAAATCTAGGCATTCGCACGGATTGGGGCCGTAGCCAATGATGTCACCAAGACAGTAGATTTCATCCACAGAGATTTGCTGGATGTCGTCCAGGACTGCCTCGAGTGCTTCCAGATTGCCGTGGATGTCGCTAATTAGCGCTCGCTTCACCGGTGATTCCTAATGTGGACGGGCCTGTGCGGCTCGTTGTGATAAATTTTTCGTGATGTTAATTGTAAGGGTAATCAAAAATTTCCAGCAATCCCACGATGTCGAACTTGCCGGGAGATTCTCCCTATCTTGGTATCGCCCATGTAGCGATTGAAACCACAGGAAGATTAGGTTCGGTGGCGGTTTTGCGGGGTCAACGCATTATACGGGAAGTGAACCTCGATCCGAACTGCCGGTCCGCAACGACCTTGGCACCGGCTTTGAGGGACACTTTGAGTTGGTGTGAGCAGCAGGGGGAATCCCCAGGGTTTGTGTCCATTGCTGATGGACCGGGGTCCTTTACAGGGCTCAGAATTGGCGTAACCACCGCTAAAACGCTCTGCTATGCTTTGGAATTGCCGTTGGTCGCCGTGGATTCCCTGGCAGCGATAGCGGCCGCAGCTTTGCACACGAATCCGGAATGTCAGCGAATTTGGAGCGTTCTGGATGCCTATCGTGGGCAAGTGTTCATGGGTCAGTTCGAGCGGGCCTCTTTGTTCCCCGATCAAAACAGAATCCCGTCTGATTGGTCTGCACATCCCAAGACGGTTCAGGTACTGCAGCGGGAAGATTGGGATGCGATGCTCCGTGAAAAGAGTCAGACAATTGCTGTGGCGGGCGATCCGAAACCGTTGGGCGCTCGCACAGGAGAACTTCTCAAGCGAAACTGTGATGCCGTAGGTGTGGGGCTGTTGGCGGTCCGGGCTGCTGTCGCGGGCCAGTTTTGTGACCCTTTGGCTCTCGTGCCTCGGTATCTCAGGGCCAGTGCTGCCGAAGAAAAGGCAGCCATGTTGTGAGACCACAAACGCCCTCGAGGCAAAAGTTGGCGTCTGCTGGCTACCTCAAGGCGTGTCAAGTGTATCGCAGCACCCAACTGCTAGGTTGCGTCGCGAAGCCGTTGTGTGAATTGCGGAAAAGCGGCTCGAACCCGAGTCCAATTTGGAATGGCTTCCATACCACGCGGATCGGCGTGAAACAGTTGTGATGCGTTGGTGATGCACTCGGCAAAAGCATCGATCGAGTTCTCTTCTAAATGTCGATCAAACTGGAGATCATTGACGAGGGCATCGGCGGCGTATTGCCGGATACAATCCTGAGCCAATCGTAGGTACGACGCTCGCAGGGTGGTGAACATCGAGTCACTCATCAACACGCCTTGGCTTGCGAGCGTGCGGTAGATGGTGGTCAGTATGTCCGTTGCCATTCGCATGAGTCCGGCACTCTTCTCTTCGAATGAAAAATCTTGGTGTTTGTGCTCGTACAGACGGCACAAATCTGTTTGGCAGACTCGCTTCAGGGATGTGTTTCGATAGACCTCTGCCAGAGTTCCAACCTCTAGGCCCCAGTCAGAGGGAATGCGATTCGTGCGGGCAAGGTTTCGCGTTAGCGAAAATTCACCCGACAGCGGGTAACGGAAACTGGCAAGGAAGCGTAGGAATTCACTGTTCGGATAAATTCGAATCAGTGCGCGTAGCAGCGGGGCTACCAACAACCGCACAACTCGACCGTGCATTCGATCGGTTGCTCGTGCGTAATACGCCTTGCAAAATTCAAAGTCCAGTGCCGGGTGAACCATCGGCAGGCAGAGACGCGTAAGCAGCAATCGGTCGTAGTCGACAATGTCACAATCATGCAACACAAAGGTGTCAATCTTGGGATCAGCCAGAAGGTACCCAAAGGCCGTCCATACGCTTCTGCCCTTCCCAGGACTCGAAACGGCGATGCCAGTATCAATGAGTTCGCCGTACAGAGACTGGATTTTCGGGCCGTCAGTCCAGAGAACTTTGGCTCGTTCGCCTAAGGGTGCGACTTTTGCAACCGTCTGTTCGTAATCGCTCTGGTGTGGTGCGACTCCCAGACTGACAATCACCGTGTCGATGTAGTCCGCATGAACCAGTTCGGAAACGATGCGGTTGAATGGTTCGGCTCGCATGTCCGATGCCGTGACTGGCAGCACAAGACCGATTCGATTCTGCTTAGTTGCATCTCGCAACATATCTTCCAGTCGATCCAATCGCCCCGTGTGGAGGTCATGCAAGGTGGTGACCAAATCGTGCTGGTGAAAATCTGGCATCGAATCGACATGGCTCGTGGCAGTGAAGGAATTAGGTTGCCGAGCATCAATTCTAGACTATTGCTGCCTACCCCATCTGAACATCAGTAGCAGTTGCCCACACTTTTACTCACTTGATGATGCCGGTGTTGTGCAAGGTGGATCATCTGCTTCGGGACGTAGAATGCTTCCGCTGTTTCCCGTTTGGTCGGCTGAGGAGGTAATCTTCCACTTTCGCTGCGGAGATTGATTCATTGACGGGATCAGAGTTAAGTGGGAAGGTTTCGAGCGAATGATCGAGTTCTTCGCTTGTTTGTTTTGGACAGAATGGAATCAACCTTCGAACCATGTGATTTCGGTTCGTTGGCTTCGCGAGGTGAAAGCGAGGTGCGCGACCGGCCACCATGCGTTCAATCCGCCGGCAAACTTGATTAGGAAATGCCTGCCTGCGGAAATTCTACGATCCGAACGGTAATCAATGAGTGAAGGCAGCTACGTCAGACGCAATCAGCCAGTCATCAGGGGATCCGTCAGCCAGATGCCCTGATCAAGGCTGTCAATTTTGATTTGCTTCTTTCGGT
Organism: Rubripirellula sp.; assembly: GCA_028823035.1. Classification (GTDB taxonomy): domain Bacteria; phylum Planctomycetota; class Planctomycetia; order Pirellulales; family Pirellulaceae; genus Rubripirellula. The sequence continues at coordinate 31,364 of JAPKCI010000031.1, read as the reverse complement.
TCGAGCAACTCAAGTCCGTAATTCTCACCCTTCTCCACTGCTGCTATGCCGACTGCCATCCACTCTGGTTCCGGTGCGTTTTTCAAGTAGTGGTCGAAGAACTGTTGCATTCGAATTGCAAAATCGCGGCGGTTGTAATCATTCATTACCCAGTGGGGTTCACCGTTATAGTTGAGCATCCATGCTGGCCTTCCCAATCGGCGCAATGCGACGAAAAGTTCAATCCCCTGGTACCACGGCACAGCACCATCCTCATCGTTGTGCAGGATCAAAAGCGGTGTGTTGATCTTGTCCGCAAAGAAGAGTGGCGAATTGGCGATGTATTTGTCTCGCGCCGACCAAAGATCATCACCGATTCGACTCTGAGTTCGTTCGTACTGAAACATTCGACTCATACCGCTGCCCCAGCGAATACCACCGTATGCGCTGGTCATGTTGCTGACCGGAGCTCCTGACTCGGCACAAGCGAACATATTGGTTTGAGTGACGAGAAAGGCGGTTTGGTAACCACCCCAACTATGACCCTGGATACCGATGCGGTTCTTGTCGACAAACCCCTGCCTGGCAATGTGTTCGACGCCTGGCAGAATTGCATTCACTGCACTTGAGCCTGGCTTACCAGTCTCGTAGGGAATGTCCGGGATGAAGACTAAGTAGCCGCGACTGACGTAGAAACTGTGACAGATAATCGAACGACCAGCTGCGGGGGTATAGTACCGGTGCAGGTTGTCAGAATTCCGTTCATAGAAATATACGAGCATCGGGTACTTTCGGTCCGGATCGAAATTGTCCGGTTTGAGTAGAATCCCGTCGAGACGCTGACCATCGTTTGCCTTCCAATGCACCAGTTCGCTAGTGCCCCATGAATATTTCTGTTGTTGGGGGTTGATGTCGCTTACGCGAGAAATGCTTTTGAAGTTGACGGTGCTGGTCCAGAGGTCGGGGCAACGTCGAAACGTGCTTCGAGTGAACACTAGTTGGTCGCTGTCCTTTGCCTTCTTCAAACTGCCGATGTTTTCATCCAGCATAATGAGTCGTCGAAGAGTCTTGCCTTCTACCGGCTTCTTGTTGGCAACGAGTTGTTGAAAATTGAGGGAATAGAAACCGCTCGCTTTCGTTTTTCGGTTGAATGCGGTGAGGATGATCGGATGATTCGGATCAACGGCGCGTTGCTCAGAGTCAAGCGAGCGATAACGGAATCGAATGTCTCGCTTGCGTCCTGTTCCACCGGTGACACATATGGGCGCTATCTTGCCTGTCGGGTCGAGTTGCCAGATGTCGTAGCGGTCGTAGATAAGAAATGCATGATCGTTGGTGAGCCAGCCAGCCTCGCCGTAGGCACGAGCAAGATTGGGTGTGTCGTGCAGTTCATCCTGCAAGGGAAACTTAATTCCCTTACTGATTTGGACCGCCGCTCCCTTGGTATCTGCTGTCTTTTTTGCAAACCATTGCTTTCTCTCTGCATCAAACCATGTGATGTACTTGCCTTCAGGTGACATGGATGCTTTCCATTTGACTTTCTCAAGCACTATGTTTCGTGCACCCGTATTCAGATTGATAAGGTAAATGTCCTGGTATCCGGGGACGTCCCACGACAGCATTCTGCGATACCGCATGTTGGTAACGGCGACTGCCAAATCGGACGGTGATCGATAATCAACACTGATGCCTGGAATCTGCCGACTGGCTAACTGAACAAATCTCTTAGTCTTGAAAATATACGCGGCCCGATAGTTTCGATTGCGTTCCGTTTCAGCTTGCAGTAGTTGCTGGGGTTGCAGTTGTGGATCCTGCCAGTGCCAGAGATCCAGTTTGGCTTTTTTATCCTCGTCCTTCTCATCGACAGTTTCAGTTTTCTGGGCGGATCGCTCCTTGGATACTTCCTCTGGTACAGGCGTAGTATCGAAATAGAGTCGTTTGGCGTCTTCTGAAAATCGCTGGCTCGAGCGGGGAGATACCCACCATCCGGTGTGAATCCCCTTATCACCTTCTTTCGCGATTGATTTGGCGACCTTTGCCCGCGATGTCCAGTGGTAGACAGCCCATGTCGCCGTCTTTGATTCGTAGTCGTCTTTGTTAGTGATGAAAGCGAGTTGCGTTCCATCGTTCGAGAACGTCATGTTCTTGTATTCGCCCGGCCCTGTCGCAATTGTGATGTGTTCAAGGGAATTCAATTTGATCACATGGACGCCATCAACGGACATCTTTTGTTTCTCTCCGGCTTTGTCACCTCGCTTCTGAACGTCGCTGTCTTTACCTTTCGCTGCGATGTCGGTTTGGTGAGTGTCTGCCTTGTTCACCGAAGTCGAAAACGCAAGCGTCTCTCCGGTTTTCGAAAAAGCATAAGAGATCACAGACGGGAATGTTCTCTGCACCCCTGTTTTTAGATTTACCAGGATGAGTGGTGTGCCAGTCGTTTTTTCTTCCTCCTTTTTGTCTTCTTTTTTAGTATCCGCTTTTTTCTGGTCGCCATTCGATTGCTTGGCTGGTTCTTGTGCTTCCTCTCGCTCACCGCGTTGGCGTGCCAACGCTTCGCGACTCTTTAACTCCAACGGTTTGGTTGGTTGGCGCAAACCTTCGTTCGTTACCTCGTATACCTCGGTCGCCGAACTTTTTCTGCTCTCCAGTTCATTTGGACCACTCGGCCTTTCCATCAGACAAGCAAGCCAGTTACCGTTGTCTGCTGGGATTTTGTATGACCGGTTGTTCTCAAGCGTGAGCAGGTTTCCAGTTTTCAATTCCAAGTACTGGAGTTTCGGCTTTGGCAGACTCTGTTCGTTCTGTTTGTCTGTTCGCATTGCCTTGAGCTTCGCCTTCTCGGGCGTGACGCGGAAAACCACGTGCCGACTGTCAGCGGTAAACATTGCACCTGTCGCGCGGGGAACTGTGTATTTGCGATCTGTGCCTGTGTTGTAAATGCGCAGCGTCACTTCACCGTCAATTGCACCAATTTGGACGGTGTACATTACCCAACTACCATCATTCGAAATCGCGTTTCTGGAAATCGTATTCCAGAGGTCGTAATCTTGATGGTCCAGCTTTTGAAGCGAAATATCCTGGCCGGAGACGTAGCTGGTGAGAATGAAAAGAGAAATTGCGCCGAAGAGCGATTGAATCCCATAGGTACGCAAGTTACTGGGTTGGACGGCCGTCATAGAAATTTGCTCCAAAGTGCTGATCGTATCGACCTATCGAGCATAATCACTCGCGCTGAAGATGAGAAACAGCTTCAAGTGCAGGGAGACGATTCTGACGATAGATTACTTGGTTTTAGTGACGTTCCACTGTGTTCGTGGTGACGGGACCTACGATTGCAGATGGTGGGTTTTGTGAAATGTCAGGCATTGGATGCAGGTCAGTTGTCGCCTGTGCGTGCATCGTCGTCGCCTGTGCCTGCATCTTTGTCGAGGTCAGACCCGTTGTCAGGATCATGCGTTCCTTGGATGCGTCTGAAGCTCGCAGGAAGAAGTTTACGCAGGAAGAAGTTTACGCAGGGACAGTTTTTCCAGGCGTTACCAAGCTGTCTGCGCCGCCATACGTCAATGCGGCAACTACTCATGGTCTGCGGCACCACAGTGCGATGGGCTGCGGCGGCTGTGCGATGGCATTTGATTCGTTGAGATCAAAGCGTTCCACGCGTTCACGGTTATCTGCTCTCGATCGAAGCGAACGGAAAATGTCGTGTAGTTTTGCTGGCGGATGGCGTCAATGAACTCTGGGTTTGCCCGTTCGGTAACGTCGGCAAGATTTCGTGGGTGTTCGCAGTTCTTCCGACCAGTCGCAGTAGGAAAAGTCGCCGGTCAGCACGCTGGACCGACTTGGTAGACAATCGGCGGAAAAGCAACGCGCGTGTGTGATTGGCACGCCGTCGGCTATGATAACGACCAAATTGGGCTTTTCCGCCAGCACCAGAGGTTGTGTACCCAACCCCAGCAAAGCGGAAGCTATCAGAATGCTGAAATGATTCGTCAGGTTCGATGTGATCGCTGTGCTGTTTACTGCGTTGGGTCAAGTAACCGATGTGTTTGTCAGGCCAGGGCGTCAGGCCAGTACATCCGTCACAACATGGCCATGCACATTTGTCAGTCGGCGTTCTAGGCCGTTGTGATAGTAGGTCAGTCGTTCGTGATCCAGTCCCATCAAATGCAAGAGTGTTGCGTTAAAGTCGTATACGGTTGTTTTGTTCACAGCAGCTTTGAAACCGAATTCGTCGCTTTCGCCATAGCTGAACCCTTTCTTTACCCCGGCGCCCGCAAGAAAGCAGGTGAAGGCTCCAGGATTGTGGTCACGTCCAGTTCCATTGGCTTGCAGGAACGGCATGCGTCCGAACTCGGTTGCCCAAACGACCAGTGTATGATCAAGGAGGCCACGTTGTTTCATGTCAGCGATCAGTGCGGCCGTGGGTTGATCCATGATTTCGGCTTGCATGGCGTGCGTCTTGGCAATTTTGGAGTGCGAGTCCCAGTTTGTGACTCCATTTCCTCCCGATGGGTCGCTGCCGTTGAACAGCTGCACTACGCGAACCCCTTTTTCCAAAAGCCGTCGAGCTAGGATGCAATTGCGAGCGTATTGGCCTCGCAGTTCGCTGCCACCTTCCACTCCGTAGGCTTGTAAGGTTGCCTCTGTTTCGCCTGACAGATCCATCACATCCGGTACAGATGTTTGCATCTTTCCAGCCAATTCGTAGCTGGCGATACGGCCAGCCAGATTCGCATCGCCGGGGTACTTCTGCAAATGCCGTGCATTCAAACGCTGAAGCAAATCGACTGTTCGGCGATCAGCCTCAGGGGAAACCAGGTCAGGTCGCTGCAAGTTGTTGGGGGGATTCATCGCGGTGAAATCAGTACCCTGGAACGCAGCGGGTAGAAAACCATTTCCAAAGTTGTTCTTTCCACTGCGTGCCAAGCCTCGGGGATCGTTGATGGCAACGAATGCGGGCAATTCCTGGTTTTCCGTGCCGAGTGCATAGGTGACCCACGCTCCGAACGATGGAAAACCTTCCATCGTGAAACCAGTATTGATAAAGTTTTCGCCCTGTGGGTGAGCACTGGTGTCGGTCGAGAGTGCATGGAAAAAGCAAAAGTCGTCCACCTGTTGTCCGAGGTTCGGCAATAGATCCGAGACCATTTTTCCTGTTTCGCCCCGTGGCTTGAAGTCCCAGAACGGTTTGGCGATGTTCCCCGTGGGGCCTTCAAACGTAACTGCAGGCATTCCAGGAGGCTTTTTTCCATCGAGTTTGGAAAGCTCTGGTTTGTAATCGAAGGTATCAACGTGGCTGACCGCTCCCGGACAATAGATGACCAGTACTTGTTTTGCCGGGACGTTGAAATGGGACGGCCGTGTGGCGTACGGATTGTTAGCGTCGATGTTGGGTCGGATCGGAGCGACTCCACCGGCGGCGGCCGGCTCTTTGGCGAGCAGGCCATCGTCATCGAGCAAGCCGGCCAGAGCCAGTCCCATGGTTGAGAGCCCGGCGGTACCAAGAAACTTGCGACGGTCCAGCAAACTTCTGCCGTGACCCGAAAGGTATTCTGGATTTGTCATCGTCAGCTCACGGTAAAAAGGCAAATTCGTTGGTGTTGATCAGGGCCCGACAAACAAGGTCCAGGTTGTCTGCAGCGGCAACGGTCGAGCAGGCCGCAAGTTCAGAGGCTGTGGGAACACGACCCAGCACCAACTCAAAACAACGATGAATTGCTTTGTTCTGGTCGCTGCCAGTTTCCTGTACTGCCCGTTCTGCGATCAATTTGGACTGCTGCATGACAAAACTGCTGTTCATCAGATTGAGTGCTTGGAGCGGAGTCGTTGAGATTGGTCGCCGAGCACGCACCTGTCCGCAGTCGGGAAAATCAAATGCTGTAAACATCTGGTCGTCGACACGTCGCATCCGTTCCTGATAGATCATCCTTCGCCACGTTGAGGAACCGAAATTGTTGACCACTTGCCACTGCGAATAGCGTTTCTTGACGTTGTGGATTCGATAGCTGCGTCCACCGATAGTCGAACCGAGACTTCCCGAAGCCTGCAGAATCGAATCGCGAATCACTTCCGCTTCCAGCCGCTTGGGTGGAAACCGCCATAGCAAGGCTGTATCGGGGTCGGCTACCATCCCATCTTCGCGGGGCTGACTGGATTGACGAAACGCCTGTGACATCACCATCAAGCGTATCATGTGTTTCATCGACCATGCTGTCGCGACATTCTCAGAAGCAGGGTCAATCACCAACGGGTCCATCATCTCCGCAGCCAACCAGTCCAATAACTCCGGATGCGTGGGTATTGCGCCCGCTGCGCCAAAGTCACTTGTTGTGGTGACAATGCCGCGGCCAAAGACATGATGCCAAATCCGATTCGCCGCGACCCTCGGCGTCAAAGGGTTAGATTTCTGCGTGATCCACTGTGCGAATGCTTGCCGACGGGTGCGGCCAGCAGCATTCTTTGGCAAACCCAGATCACCTTCTAATTCCTGCAACCCAGCGGGCGGTACTTCTTCACGCGGGCTCTCGGGACTACCGCGACCCAGGACGTGCGTTGTTACCGGGTTGATGAAGCGGGCTACGAAGCTGGGGGTGGGGCCCTCTTCGGAAACTTGCTCGATCAGCTCCTGTAGTCGCGTCATGTGTGCGATACGTTCCGGATGCTTTTTGTTGAGCGTATCAAAGTTCATGGTCGACCCAACAGGTTTCCATTCGCCGTTGTCGTCTTGTGCCTCGACTCGATACCCACCGAAATTGAATCGGTTCAATCCTTCCAGATAATCAGTTTCGAGAAAGTCCTCGCGGTTGGTACTTAGTCGTATGCGATTGACTTCCTCAGGTTTCTGAAAAGTGAACTCAATGAACGGCTTTCGCTTGCTCTTTGCGGCAACTTTGCAGCCCCATCCTTCGGTTCCGTAGTGCCCGTCGTTTACTTTGCGCAATTGTGCACGGACGACCGCCATCTCCGGCGGGCTGAAAGCCTGTGCCCCGTTCGATGCGAGGGCTAAATTACGGCGTTGGTCGGTGGGACCGAAAATTTCGAGTTCATCGAGTCTGACACCGTTCCAGTTGAACGTGATCCGCACCTTACTGGTTTTCGTTGTCGGTAAGTGCAGCTCTTTGTAGCCGGTCCAGTTTTCTTCCCAGGAGCCCATCTTTTTCAGCTGTTCATGTAGCAACGCGATCTGGCGGTAGAGTTCCATACCACGAACACGTCGCGGATGATCTTCTGATAGCTCGGGAAAGCGACTTCCAAATTCAATATCCTGGAAAACTGCGGACATTGAGTAATAGTCCTGAATCGAAATTGGATCAAACTTGTGGTTGTGGCAGCGTGCGCATCCAATGGTGATGCCCATGGCAGATGCGGCCACGGTCTGCAGAATTTCGTCCATGCGATCCGCCCGAGCCTGTCGGCGAGCGGATGGCTCTTGCCCCACTGTGGCAACTGGTACGTGTGAGCCAGACACCAGATAGCCAGTCGCGTCGCCCTGTCCCATGGTGTCGCCAGCAATCTGCTCCGTCATGAATTCGTTGTAGGGTTTGTCTGCATTGAAAGCTCGAATGACGTAATCACGGTAAATCCAGGCATTCTTGCGATACATATTGCTTTCGCTGCCGTTGGTTTCGGCCCAACGGATGACGTCCAACCAGTGTTGTGCCCAGCGTTCGCCAAAGTGCGGCGATTCAAGCAGCCGATCAACGAGGTCTGCGTAAGCTTGTTCACGGTTTTGCGTAGAAGACTTCAGAAAACTCGCCGACTCGGCTGGGGTGGGCGCTAAACCTGTCAGGACGATGGAGGCCCGCCGAACAAGGGTGCGCGGATCAGCGGATTCAGAAAAGTCCAGTTTGCGACCAGCAAGTGATCGACCCAGAAATGCGTCAATTGGATTGGTTGACCCGTTATCAACAAGGGGGACATCGGGACGCACGATTGGTTGGAATGACCAATGATTTGATTTCTCTTTGGCAACCGCTTCCATTTGCCCCGGCCAAATCGCTCCTTGCTTGATCCACTGTGTCAGCAGTTCGATCTCTGCGTTCGGGATTTTGGCTTCGTCCGGTGGCATCGCCATCTCTTGGTCAACATGATTAACGACCTCAATCAGGTAGCTTTGCTCCGGCTTGCCAGGGACGACAGCTGCAAATCCAGACCCGCCGCCGGCAAGCATGTGAGCGCGGCGATCCAAACGCAGCTCGGATTCCTGCTCGTCTTCGCCGTGGCAATGCCAGCAGCGTTCTTCAAGAATGGGCGCAATATCCCGAACAAACTGAACTTCCTTGCTGTTGGCGACAGCCGAGACGCAGAAGATGGCTGACGCAATGAGGAATTTTAATCGTAATGAATTCATGATCGCTATAATTGGCTCTGTTACGAATGAACCCGACGGACCAGAAAGAATCACAACGCTGTCAACGTTGGATACCATGCCGTGGGTGCGTACGCTGACGCATCTACTTTATGGGGGCAGGGTCAAACTTTGTTCGGTACGCTTTGTATTCTGACCAAGTCAGTTTACCGTCTTTGTCCACGTCGGCTGCTGGATGCTTTTTGAAGTATTCGGATTTCCATGCTTCGGCGGATTTCACCGGTTGTTGCGTCTTCGTAACCTGCTGTTTGGGCTGAAAAGCTGGCTGGGGCGGGGTTTCGGTACCTGCAGCGGGCACGCGTTCTTTCAATTCGCCTCGGAATTTTTGTAACTGCTTTGCGTGGTCGGGATCGTTCGCCAAATTCGTCCATTCAAATGGGTCATCTTTGGTCGAATAGAGTTCTTCTGAGCCATTTTCGTAGCGGATGTACCGCCAGTCCTTCGCTCGTAGCGAATAGCTTTCCTGCGACGGGTCATATTGCATTCGCCATTTGTAGAGTGCTGTCAAAGATGACTCGGGGCCCGCCCAACGACCGGTCTCCGGGTTCTCAAGCAGTGGTTTCAAACTATGGCCATCAAGTGGATGGCCTTTGTCATTCTTGGTGGTGTTATCGCTGATGGAACAGAGGTCAATCAGTGTCGGGTAAATGTCAATCAGTGACACCGGTTGTGATGAGACGGTATCGGGCTTTCCAACACCCGGTGCGCGTATCACCAGTGGCACCCGAGTGCTCTCCTGCCAAAGTGAATTTTTGTAAAGGTAATTCTTCTCACCCATTCCCCAACCGTGATCACTGGTCAGAATGATGACTGTATTGTCTTTGAGTGACGAACGGTCCACCGCGTCCAGAATTTTGCCGACTTGCTCGTCCACCGATGCAACGCTGGCAAGGTAAGCCTGAGTGAAATTCCGAAGAGCGTCATCCTGTGTTTTATAGGAACCAACCAGTTTGTTGAATAATCGCGTTCCCATATCTTCACTGCGTGGGCCATCGGCACCCTCAGGAATCCCACGGACGGTATGAGAATATGTATCCTCAACGTCACCTGGACGGATGACAGGAAGTTCGATGGATTCAAGGGGGAACATGTCAAAGAAACGTTTGGGTACGATCAATGGCGTGTGGGGACGGATGAACCCGACGCCCATGAAGAACGGCTGTCGTCCAGTTTTGTCGGCGCGGGCGTTCAGTTGATCGACTGCCCATTGGCCATTCAACTCGTCGGGAGTCAGATCGCGGTCTTCCTGTGAATCGACTCGCAGCGTTTTGGCCTGATTCCCCCAGGCTCCATTCTGCCAACGAAGTGGCGTCCCATCGGAAGTTTTCCGACCTTTCAGATTGACGAACGGGCCGAACGATCCGTCGACCGCGCCGATTTCACGATAGGGGGCGGGCACGTTGGGATGAGCAATCCGATTCTCGCCATCAAATACAAACGGTCCGTAGTCAGCACGGTTGCCGTAATTCTTCCACTCCGATCGAACCATGTGATGCATTAGTTTGCCGGTGCCGAGCGTCTGATAGCCTTTGGCGCGAAAGTGATCCATGATCGTCCGCGAATTTTTGAGGACTTCGTAGCGGTCCCATTTCGTGAACCCAAAGCAACCTGAATTGTGCGGATAGATCCCAGTGAACATGCTCGCACGGGACGGTCCGCAGATCGGAATATTGCAATGCGCCTGAGTGAAAGAGACACCGCTGCGAACAAGCCGAGCCATGTTTGGCGTCTTGGTTTGAGGATGCCCACCAAAGCCCTCGACGTAGTCATTCAAGTCATCGCAAATGATCAGAATGACATTCGGTTGCTCAGCAGAAATCTGACGCCGACACGACGTGGATATGGCGATTACCAGGCAGCAGTGGCACAAATTCCAGAGGACCCGCAATTTCATGGATAGTCTTTTCTTTCTCTAGGTATTAAATAGCCATCAGATGAAATGTTTTCGGTCGAGAAGCCATCTTAAATATCCTCAATTGCATCTCCCATTATTTTACAGTTAACCTTGTGTTTGGGAGCGATGTTTGCCTCATTGCAAAACAGCGAGTTGGTTGAGGTGATCGTTCGATAAGACTGTAGGTTCCGCACCAATGATCCACAACTAACGCGTTTATGCATCATAACCTAGGTTGAATTGGTTGAACTCACTAGGACAAGGTGGTCCCTGTAATGTGTTTTTTTGCGGACGATGGCTGGCATGCATGGTGCCGTGTTTAACCCGCATTGATCGATCTGCTCCGGCAAAGTCATTCCCTGATCATCCGTCGGTGCGGTTCATTTCCTATGCCCCCCCCCCGGAATCGCTGCTGTTAATGTCGATTGGAATGGGCCAAGATACAACAACGTTCGTGGTTGCAGTTTTCCGTAGATTTGGGATTTAACCTACGTCCAAGATTTTGACGATGGGTTATGAACGCGGTTGATCCTGGAACAAAAACCTGCTTCCACGGTCGGGCGATATTCATGGCCATGACCGAACAACCGAACACCTCAATTTCGCAAACGTGTTGTTGAATCAACGAACGAGACAGACTTCGAGAAAACAACCCGGCAGGCGATCCGATCAAGGTGCCCTGCAGAGACGCATGAGATGTAGTCTGACGGTGACTTGGTTGCGGAAGACGAAGCGATGGGAGATCTCGCCACAACAGCCTCATGCGTCATCGGTGGTAAACTTAGACGGAGTCGAAAGTTCTTACGCGGCAGCGTTGTGGAAATCGTAGTCTAACTCTTGTTTCTGAGGGATGAAAAGCGTGGAAATGCATAGGCTCCGCTTATGAACCTGTACCCGGTGCCGTTGCCTGCAAGCGGATTGATTCCCAAATCGTTTGTAGCAAGGTTGCTGCGGGGCCCTACGATGGACAGCGGGGCGACCTGAACTGATCCCGTTGCCTCAAACTTTGATGCCTTGAATGATTCTGTCAGTGGAGGGCGGTCTGTTCTGGCTGGCATGACACGTCTTCACGTACTGCCGAGCCGTCTCTGCGTCTCTTTTTGGTTGTTCAGGTAGAGTACGCAGGGGTTTCTCAGCAGTTTGGTTGCAGGATTCTTTGGCGGCTCAGGTTTTTTTAAGACCGTTAACCTTGTTGCTGTTTGAACCGACCAATGGCGTGTACCGTCGACGTTCCAATTTATCCCCGTCCACCACGGTCCAATTGCTGCCAAACAGCGCTTTATCATCAGTTGACGTAATCTCGAGTTTGTTGTGGTGTTGTTTTCGCAGTCAGGCAAACGCTGTTAGAGGGTAGGCTGGTAGAGAGTAGTCGTTGAGTTTCAAGACGGGGGACAACCTCTGGTCCCCTGTGCTTGCCAGAAAGGCTTGGGGATCCATTGCACGCCCCGTCGATCTGGCAGCGTGTGGGAGATGAGTTGGCGGGACGCAAGACTAAGTTTGTCCGCGCTGATACTTGTTCGCGCTGATTCCGAAGTTGAGAACTCCCCGGTAAGCAGTGGGGGTTACGGATCCTGTGAAAACTTTTGTAGCTGCTGACCGTTCGTTCCGTTCCAGATCGTTATGGTACCGCCTGCGTCACCCGCTGCTACGACAGTGCTATCTGGTGTCATAGCAACACAGTGAAGCCAGGTTTGCACTTCACTAAAAGTACGGGCAACAGCACCGTTGGCCCCATTGTGAATGCGGACACGCTTGTCGCCACTGCTGGAAACCACATTGGCTGTATCACCAACGAATTGAATGGCGGTGATATGCTTGGTTAGTTGCTGATTGATGGTCCGCCGTTGATCTCCAGTCTCTGCTTCCCAAATCTTGATGGTGTTGTCAGCAGACGAAGTTGCGATCGCTTCTCCATCGCTCTTCCAAGCAACGCCGAGCACGTAATTGGTATGACCTTCAAAGCGTCTAAGTTGCTTGCTGCTGGCGAGATCAAAGGTACGCAGATATCGGTCCGCACCACCTGTGGCAATACGCTTTCCGTCAGGTGAAAATTTTGCAGAGTAAATGACGTCATCGTGGGCGCGAGGTAAATAAACGCTCCGGGTACCGTCTGCAACGTTGAACACGTGCAATTCACCACTTCTGGATGGGATTCCGCTGGCAACAATCAGTTGGGTCGAATTACGGTTGAAATCTACAGCTGTTGCGCGATGGGTGATCACGTCAGGGGCGTCAAATTTTCCGATTGTCCGTTCTAACACCCAGCTGGGGTTCAGTTCCCATATTCGACATGTCTGGTCACCAGAAGCCGAGACAATGGTTTCGTCGACAAGAAAAACGACCTGACTCAGCTCTTTGCTGTGTCCGCCGAATGCGGCGACAGATTTTCCAGTATTACCATCCCACGTGTGAAAGTTCAAAAAATCTCCTGCCGTCGCAAGCAATGATCCATCAGGAGAGAACGCGATCGACCGTATTGGCAACTCTGAAGTTTTGACTGCCTCTGTCGCCACCGTCACTGCGTTTTCTGCATCTGTTTTTGCAACCTCCGAGCGGCCAAGACTTGCTTTGCGGACCGGGACCAGGTCCTGCGCACTCTTCATTTCTTTGGCAGCAATCGCGTGCTGTTGTGACAACAGGTTTTGGGCTGATTCGGCTATTTTCAGTGCACTCGCTGCATCGTTGAACGGCTTTTGCAGATCGTTTGCAATTTTGGCCACGGCTTTCGCTGCCAAGGACATTTTGACCGCGTTTTTTGTTGGACTCTGGATTGCTGCAGCAAATTGTTGCGACTCTTGTTGGCGAGCAGTCACATCCTGCTGTGCCTTCGCGGTCAGCTGTTTGATTTGTTCATTGTCTGGTTGAGCTTGCAAGGCAGAATTCAGCTGGCTCACCATTTCTTGTGATGTTTTGAAAGCCGCAGCGGCGTTGCTGGCCAGCAACTCAGCTTGCTCCATTTCTGCCAACGCTGATTTTGATGCCGAAGATGCTTCAATTGCATTCTTTTCAGCTGCAAGTTTATCGGCGTTTGTCTTGGTTACGGTAGCTTGTTTCTCCGCGACCTCTTTGTTGGCTGCCGCAAGGCTCTCAGCCAGTTTCTTTTCGGCTTCCGTCTTCTTCGGAATATCCTTTTCAGAGTCATCCAGGAGACGCTTGGCAACGACTAAACGAGCGTTTGCACTCTTGCTTTCCTGCTGTCGTCTTTGCAGTTCAACCTTGAGGCGTAGATCACCACGCATTTCGGTTATTAACTGGCCGTTGATTCGAAACAGCTTGGCAGTCCGATTGTCGCTTGCGGATGCCAATCGTTGCCCGTCGGGACTGACAGCAATCGACGTGACTGGTCCACCATGATTGATTTGCTGTACAGATTGGCCGCTGTCCAGTTTCCATCGGCGAACGGTTCCATCAAGGCTACCTGAAAATAGATGGACAGGTCGGTCTGGATCTGCAGCAAGAGAAGTGATTGGTTGCGAGTGTCCAGCGATGACGCGAATTGGTGTCGCTTCCCAACGGTGTAAATTCACCCCGGACACCGTGACGATGTTGACAACCGCAGTTGGTTTCGCATTGTCTGCAACTGGTGCCGGTGTGATCGGTGCAATTGAACCGACCATGGGCTCATCGTTCAATGTAAACGTCTGCAGTAGCGATCCTGCGTTCACGTCGAAAACGTGTGCAGTGTGGCTGTCCCCCTTGGTGCTGACAATGATTTTGGTCGAATCCGGTGAAAACGCGACTGACTGGATTGGACCAGGCAAGTTGTCGATCTGCGATGGTTTAAACGCGTTTCCATTCGGTTGCCAAAGTCTCAGCACTCCATTCTCGCCCGCAGTTGCCAAGATTTTTTGATCAGGCGAAATGGCGACGTCGTTGATGTTTGAACCGTGGGACGTGGAAAAGGTCTGTTGTCCCGTGGTCGTGTTGTAGCCTCGTAGTGCCCCATCAGCGTCAGCCATGAAAATCAGTTGGCCGTCGGATTGAAAGAGCAACGATTTGATCGGTTTTGTTCCAGAAACCAGGTTGCGACTGTACCTCAATCTGCTTGTTGAAACGTGACCGGCGGTGTCGCCCACGCTGAGATTCGCTTTGTCATTCTCGAACCACGCTGCAGTCAGTGTTGGGTCCTGAATCGATTCGCGAAATTTGCCGGTAGCGACATCCCAGACTGATAACGAGCCACCGGCGCTGAGGACTGACACTAACTCAGTTCCCGCAGAAAACGCGATGGATGTAACCGGTTCATCGGGACCCTGCAGGGTTTGAAGAACGGTGCCATTATCTGCCTGAACTAGTCGAAACTGTTTGTCGGCGCAACCGAAAGCCATCCGGCTTTGATCATCTGAAAGAGCAAATGCGGTGATGTCCGTCGGCATAGAAAAGGTACGTGCCTGCGTCCCGTCAGCAGGATTCCAAAACCGGACCGATTTGTCAGCCGAAATCGAAAACGGTTGAGGACCGATGAAACCACTGGCAATCAAGCCTGCCCCATGACCGGTGAATTCTTTCAGAACTTCGCCGTCGGAAACCTGATACAACCGCAATGCTTTGTCATCAAATCCGGCTAGAATCTGGGATCCATCGTCGTTGGCGGCCACGGTGGTTGCTGGCGACGCGAGTTCCAAAAGACCAACCTGTGGAACTGCTGGGTTACCAAGATCCCAGATTCGAATGGTCTTGTCCGTTGAACTCGACGCTATCCGACTTTCATTGGCAGAAAACGAGAGATTTGTTATTCCGTCGGTATGGCCGAGCAGCGTTCCAGCAAGCGTTCCTTTTTCGAGATTCCGAAGGAAAATCGCGGGCTTGCCATTTTGGATTCCGGCGACTGCAAGCAGCTTTCTTGAGGGACTGAGTACTGCGATCTTGACTGGAGCATTGGTTTCCATTGTGACTGACGAATCAGCCAAGTCAGATTGGTCAGTATTCCAGAGAGTGATCGTACCATTGGCGTACCCAGTGGCCGCCTGCTTGCCGTCGTTCGAGACTGTCACGGATGTCGTGGGTTCCGGTTCTCCGAACCAGGTTGCCAGTAGGATGTGATCTGGCAAACTCCAGAGTTGTGTCGATCCAGTGGCGCCTCCGGTCATCAACGCATTCGTCTCGTCTGGGCCTGAAAGGAAGGCCATGGAGGATACATCTGCTTCTGGCTGCCAGCTGGCGATTGTGGGATCGCCAGCCTCGTCAGGTTGCGATAACGCCAGAACCTGAATGGTTTTGTCAGCATGCAGTAATGCCACCTGACTTCCATCCCACGAGGCCACCATTTTTAAGATGGCCGGTGGTTTTGGGACCGATTTTTTTGGATTGGCGATCGTGCTAGGCATCGCCTCGGGGAGTTCCCAGGTTCGGAGTGTATTTTTGGCATCGCCAGTAGCAAGAAACTGGCTGCTATTTCCGTCGGATGTTTTTACTTCGACAAGTTCGATTGCGTTGACGGCTGCAGGGGTTTCAAGGATCCCAGTCGGCGATCCATCGGCAACACTCCAAACCCTTACATTGCCGTCTGCGGAGCCGGAAACCAGTCTCTGTCCATCTGAGGTGAAGCGTAATGACGTGACTTTGTCGGAATGACCAGAGAGTAGAGGACCGGGCTTGCCGTCTCTGGCGTTGAAAAGCTGAATCGTATGATTGGCTGTCCCGACGGCGATCCACTGTTTGTCAGGACTGACGACAACCGAAGACGCCGCTGCATCTACGCTCAGGTTCAGCTGTTGAACGTCCTCAGGGCGGCGCCACAACTTGACTTCCCGAAAACCACCCGACGCCAGCAGGTCTCCACCGACATTGAAGGTCAACGATTGCACCATGTCACGGTGGGCAATGCCAGTGTTCTGTTCTGAATCAAGGCTTGCATCAGAGAGTTTGGTGACGAGTTGGCCAGTTGGAACATGGTACAGAAAGATCTGGTTGGCTCGACTGCAGGCAATGAATTGTCCATCCTCTGATAATGCAATGGCTTGCACGGGATGAACACCCAGCGGCAGTGGCTGCCACTGCTTGGGAGAAAGAGAATCAATTCCACCGCTGCCCTTGGCACCTTGATCAATCCAAAGTTGCAGAATCCCGAGTTCCGTCGGCGTCAGGTTGCTTGCGGCAACGTCGTTGTCCTCTGGTGGCATGGCGGGTCCGTCCTGGTGTGACGCCAATTGGACGATCAAACTTTCGGCTCCTCGTCCGGGGATGGCGCCAGGTCCGGTATCACCACCCTTGAGCATTCCTTGTGGTGACTCAAGCACCAGGTTGCCCTGTTTTTCACCGGCAGAGTGGCAGGCAAGACAGTTCTCCCTGAGAATAGGAAGGACTTCGTTCTCGAAGGACACCGGTTCTTTGCGTTGAATGTTCTCAATCGTGATGGGATCGCTGGCAAACGTTTGACTTGCAAGAAACAATCCTAACGACGACAGAAGTGTCCAGCGAAGCTGGCGATGCAAAGCTTGCTTCTGGTGCTCAACCGCCAAGCGATCGCCGTGGTTGCAGCAGGTACATCCTCTGTGGTCTGTGAATGAAGTCATCGGCTTTCGATTCACTTTTCCTTTTTTACCTCAATAACCGTGAACGACAGGGGCCGTTCCATGGTGAGGTTTTGGCCATTGAAGTTCATTAGCAGGCGTACAGTGCAATCATGGGTGCCAACTGTCGCATTATCCAGAACCGTGATTTCAAATTTCAACTCATCTTTGTTAGCCGGTATGGTGATCGATTGACCGGAAACGCCGCTAACACCGCCAGGAATCTGTGTTTGCACGATGACGTTTGCTGCAAAGTCATAAAGCCGCGTCAGCTTGATGGGCACTTCGATTTTCTCGCCCTGCTTTACCGTCAACTTGTCTGTCAAAACACCAATTTCAACGGGGAACTCATCGATAGTGATTGTCAATGAATTCGATGGCACGTGAAAATTGATGTTGCGTGGGTTGGATTCAGATTTCTTTTTACTGGCAAATTGATCGGCTCGTTGCTTTTCCTGCTGTGCCTTCTTTTGGAATTCAGTTGCAGCTACCAATGCTTTGTCAGCGTTGATTTTGGCTTCCTGGCCTGCCTTCAGACTGTTCTCTGTATCCGCAACTTCCTTCATGGCCTGGTCCACAGACTGTTTTGCATTGACCAGCTTCTGTTGTGCCTGTTCGGCGGCAGTCTTTGACTGGGCCACCTGTGTTTTCAATGATTCATCTTCCTGATTTGAAGCAAATGCATCCTGCTTTTGTTTTAAATTGACACTCGCTTTATCGGCAGCTGTTTGGGTGGTTGCAACTGCCGTGACCGCGGATTTTGACTTTGATTTATCCTGAGTCAACTTGTTCGTAGCGGTCAGTACTTCCGTTGCCCGCTTTCTAGATTCGGCCTGCTTTTCTTGCAGGGCCTTCTGTGATTTGGCAAAGATTTCGGCAACCCGTTCCTGTCTGTTTGTTGCTGCTTCGGCCATTTCGGGATTGCGTGCGTAACTGTATCCCTGATTGTATCCTGCCAGATAAACGGTATAGACGCCGGGCGGAGTTGTAGCTCTGAAGGTTATCTCGAATTCGCCTTCTTCATTCGCCCCGATATTCACCTGCGGTGCGCCGGTCTGCGGGGGTGAATCCAAAACGAATCCATTCAGATTGCCAGTTGCGCCCTTTGTTTTTTTGACTTGATAAGGAATCTTCAGTTTGCCACCGCGAGCCGTTTTCATTGACTTGCCGTCGCCAATGGTCAACCGCATCGGCGCCGGATCGTAATCAGTAACGCAGACCTGGATCCCTTCAACAACACGGGACATAGCGCTTGGCAGATTTGAATTCGGCTGTGAAAACTGGAATGTTTCCACGACGTTTCCATAGCGGGCGTTGCGCGTCAATGTTTTGCCATCAACCACAGCAGTCGCTTTGATGGTTAATGAATTCGTTGCTGGCGGTGCATCGTCCGAGGTGGACAGGATCAAGGTTCCCTTTGAATTACCGGGGCCAATGGTGACAGGTTCTGTCGTTACCCCTTTGGGCAGTCCGTTACATGTAACCTGAATCTCACCGTTGTACCCATCGCGGCGGAACGCAAACAAGCGAACGATAGAGCGTCCGCCCCGTCGCAATAGCATGGAACCGGACGAGTTACCTGGCACAGCAACAATGCGAAAGTCAGGATCAGGTCGCCGTACTGCAAAGCGGTAAAATAAACGGGGGTCAGTCTTGACACTACTGTGGCCGTCACGCAGCAGAATGCGATAAGTTCCGTCCTCAGGTGCCTTGAGCAGAAACGTGGGATCGGTGGTTCGATAGTCAAATTCATGCCGCCCCACCCGATTGTTGGTGTTCGTTTCCTGAACATCGTCAACGAAATTAACATCGGTGATTTTAGTCTCTCCGTTGTCATCAACACTTACTCGCTGAACCAAGAGAGAAGCATCCGTTAGCAGGCCAAGACGCTGCGAGATGACATCGAGGATCCAGGTTTCGTTCTTCTTTGCCTCGAACGAGAACCAGTCCGCATCGCGTTGGGGATAGAACTTACCGGCAACTTCGCAGGGAGGTGACAATTTCTGGGGGTCTTCCGCGCGATCATTATTGTCCTGTTCCAGGACGACGGGAGCAGTTGCAACTGTCATGAGCAGAGGGTTTGACCGATCTTTTCCTTTGCCAATTCTGAACTCGAAACCATCCATGCCACCTTGGTGAGGACCGAGAAATGAAGAAAACACAAGCTTATCAGTGCCGTTGGCAGGAACCGCAATTTGGGTTTCTTTTTTCTCTAAAGGATACCCGTCAACTTTCAAGTCTGTGCGGATTCCTCCGGGCAGGTTGCAGCCGTAAACCGTGTATTTATTATTTGTTCCAGGTTCTCCAGCGGGCGGAAATATGAAATCGATATGCGGTTGCGACCCTATCGAAAACCGGTAGTGGAACCCCGTCCCTGTTCTGTACAACGCATCATGGATTTTAACAAAGTAGACGCCGCTGGTCGTAAGTACTGCATCAATCAACGGGTCACTGCCAGCACCGATCCGGGATTCCGCGACGATTGACCCATCCGCGTTGTATAAGGTGATGCTCAGATCAATTTTTGAGTCGATCCGCTTTGCAAAACCGTTGATTAACAATCGGGCTTTTGCTGTGCCCTTGAAGCGGTACCAATCGACATCAGCCACGGCATTCGATTTGCCATTAACGGTGGCAGGCAACGTTAATTCAGTGGCGGGATTGGTCAGGACTGTATTGTTATCACCTTCATCGACCTCGCTCCATGCGGGCATATCATTCCCACCGTTTGGTTCCACTTCAGAGATGTCGCCAACCCAACTCACCATGAAAGACCTCGGGTTGGACAGGCCATACTTTCCATGTGATCGAGTCTCGTATCTGCCGGCAGGTACGTTTGCTGCGATTGTCACAAGGAAGGTGTTTTCAACGGGCAGAGCGGTCTCGTCGAACGGGTTCGGTTCCGAAATTTTCTGTTTGGATGTAATGCCGGGATGAGAGAACCACAGTTTGTCCGTTTCATCAAGATTGTTGCCGAGAATGCTGACCTCAACGGTTGAATTTACTGCACCGCCGGCAGGAAAAATCTCTTCGAATTGAGAGGTCGGCAGTTGGGCCGTGGCTGGACAGGCCAACACGACAAACGCCAATGCAGACGAGACGCAGTGATTGCACAACCAAGTTTTGATTTTTTTTTGTATCATTGCCCGCATTACCTTACGAACTGAAACTCTTTGGCGTTGAAAATGGCCCACAGGACGTCTTCCCACGCTTGTTGCTTGTTGGTGTAAGCCGCCACGCTGCTGACAACAAACGCAAGTTCTTTGGGTGTTGGTTCGCGGCTGAAGGCGGCGACATAGAGTTCGCGGACTTTTTCCGAATCTGTTCTGTCGGCATCACCTGACAATGACGATGCTCTTCCGCCATTACGCTGCAAGCGATTCTGAATGTCGCTGGAATTTAATAGATGCAGCGACTGGGACAGATTCGCTTCCACGGAACGTTCGCATTCGCAGGCACTCTCTGCCGCCGGCTTCCCGAAAACTTGCAGGAAATAGTTATTGAAACCGTTATCGGGAAGTTGGACGGCAGTCGTCCCTTTGGGAATGCCATTGAAATCGCTTGGCGAGATTGCCACTGAGTTGACAGCATCGTTCAGCACCTCAGCAGAAAACCGCCGCGGATAAAACCTTGAGAAGTTCTGATCGTCAGTGATGTTGGATTCAGTAGGCTCGCTGCTGAGTTGGTACACGCTCGACTTGCAAATTGTCTTGACAAGGTCTTTCAGATCAAATTTGTGATCCACAAAATGTTTGGCTAGGGCGTCAAGCAGTTCGGGGTTTGAGGGGGGATTGGTAACACGCAGGTCGTCTTCGGGGTCAACAATACCTTTACTGAAAAAATGCTTCCAATAGCGATTGACCAGTGCCTTGGCAAAGAAAGGGTTTGCGGGATCTGCCATCCAATCGACAAGGTAATGGCGTGCATCTTCGTACGGTTGAAGTTCCAACGGCTCGGCACCCAGCGGCGTAGGGGGAACGTCAGCTCCGCTGCGGGGGTTTCGGGACTTGGCAACGGCAACTTTCACAAAGACAGTGTCAGGAACATTTGGTTGGGGATTGTACTTGCTGCTCTTCATCGCGGTTTGCGTAAAGAACGCTTCGAATCCGTAGTAATCCTGCTGGCTCCAGCGTTCGAAGGGGTGGTGGTGACATTTAGCGCAGGCTAACCGCATCCCTAGAAATAACTGAGCGGTGTCCTCCATTTTGGCAGTGGTTGAGCGAAGCTCGCGATACCAGGCAACCGGTGGATGAGTAGCGGGGTCTCCCGAGGCTGTCAGGATGCTACGAACGAATTGATCGTAAGGCATGTTTTCACGCAGAACACGGCGTATCCACGAGTGAAAACGGTAGGTGTACGGGATGTCATTGTTGTTGCGTCTTTTGTTGCGTAAGACTGAGGCCCACTTATTTGCGAAGTAATCGGCGTAGCCGGTGGACTCCACCAGGCGGTCTACTAACTGGTCACGTTTTGCAGAATTTTTATTGGCTGCAAACTTGTTTGTTTCTTCAATGGACGGAAGGCAACCAGTGATGTCGACGGTCACACGACGAATGAATGTCGAATCATCGCACAGTTCGGAGGGTGGAATGCCAAGCTGTTCAAGTTTTTTGTAAACCAAACGGTCCAGAAACGTTTTTTCGGGAGGCGTTGTGGGAACGGGCAGGCCTTGCGGAATGATCGATCGAAAAACGGACACATGCCCTGAGAATCGAACCATGATGGCGACTTCGCCAGGCACTTGCTGAACAGTAACCCGGCCATTGTTATCGCAACTTGCCATATCTTCATGATTGGGTTCGTAAGAAGCCAGTTGTGTCACATCCCGGGTAGTGCCATCGTTGTAATGAGCCGTCACGGCAATCTGTTGACTGGTGTTGAAATTCATCTCGCGAACATTTGGGGTGACGTCAATCCGTTCAAGAGTGGGATCATCGTCGCTGCCGAACGGCGTACCCTGCTGAATCCAACGCGAGATCAATTGCCATTCATAGGACCCCTTTTCGAGACGCTTTCCGCCACCATGGGGCAACAGGTTGGCAGGCTTTTGCAACAGTAAACTGAATTCAGGGTCGCTCAGAAAAATACGACGACCGCGATCCTCGTGAACCAGAAACTCGTAGTCGTCCTTTGGGTAGAATCCCAATAGCGAAAGTCGGAATCCGTTTTGACCATCTGTTTTGCCGTGACAGCCTCCGGCGTTACATCCACTCTTTGTGAAGATCGGCACGATTTCGTTTGCGAAATTAATGGGCAACTCTTCACTACAACTTGATATCTTCAGTTTGAGTGAGGCAGATTTCCCAGACGGCTCATTGGCCGTAATCGTTACGTCACCGTCAACGAATGGCTGCACTAACCCGTCGGGATTGATACTGGCAAGTTGAGCTGGTACTAGCGTGTAGCTGACTTTGTCCGTCAGGTCGTGATTTTGACCACTGGAATACACACCGGTCACAATCAACTGTTTTCGCGCGTTGCTTCCGATCAAGGCCGGTTCGCCGGCCGGTTCAATTTGCAGTCGAACCAAATCACCTCGCGGTCCCAATCCTGGGTGATCTGCCGCCGTCGCCGTGAGGACGGAAAAACAAATCACTGAAAGGCACGAGCTGGTGCAGATGAATTTGTTCATGGAGAGATTTGCTTTGGATGGTGATCAAAGACTTAAGGCGGGAAGTAACAGTTTGACCTTCGCTGCGGCCACAATCAAGCTGATGGGACAGAATTACTGTTAGCCGTGTGCTGATCCATCGAATCAGGGCACAGGAATCAGGCGAGCGGTACCGTCTCCATTGGAGAGCAGCAATTGCCTGCCATCGGGAGAAAATCGGGCGTAATTACCCACTTTGCCAACTCGGGACTGATGCAAGAGCTTGCCATCCGCCACATTCCAGATTTTCAGGTGACCTGCGTAACCGTAAGACAGCAAACGGTTGCCAGAAGCATCAAAGGCGACGCAATGGACATAGTCTGAGTGACCTTCTAGCGTCTGCTGCTCTTGTCCTGTGATCAGGTCCAACAGGTGGACCTTGCGATCGGCTCCCGCCGCAGCAATCAGGTTCCCTTTCGGATTGATTGCGATGGTGTACATGGTGTGATCAAATTTTGTGAGTTGTTTGAGCTGCTGGCCACCGATGATATCCCAAAGCCGAAGTGTTCCGTCCGCGCCGGAGGTGACCGCGAATGTCTCGTCCTGGCTCATCGCAATCGCATGAACGGCGCCAACGTGTCCGCGTAATTGCGACTTCTGTTGTCCCGTGGTTGCATTCCAAATGCGAACGGTTGCGTCAGTGCTACAGGAAGCGATGAGTTGCCCATTGTTACTGATCGCAACTCCGAATACGGGGCCACTGTGGTTCATCTGTCGCCGTTGGGCCAGTCCCGCGTAACGCCATTGTTGAACCTCACCATTTTCAGCGGACGCCCAGATCGACTGACTGTCCAAAGCGAATACCAGTTGCGAGATCGCTGACCCGGTGCTGAACTTCTGATGTTCCATCAATTCGAGCTCTGGTTGTGTACCGGGAATGGACGGACCGAAGAGGTGGACATTGTTTGCGGCGGTGGCGACTGCAAGCTTTTGATTGTCAGGGCTGTAGGCGATTGCGGTGACTGGTGAGTCAAGCTTCATGGACAGCAATGGCGTATCCGGGGAAGTTGTATTCCACGTGTAGATAGCACCTGTCTCGGTCCCGACGGAGATGCGTTGGTTGTCGAATCTTGCCGCCACACATGTTGGCTTGATTTCGATAAAGGAGGGCTCGGAAGGTTCCTCGTCCGATTCTGGCGGAGCGTCTTTGCTGACGCGATATGAGCGTACCTCAGTTCCCGTCGATGCATTGCTCAGGACAATCCGGTGATCTTTGCCGCATGTCAGAACCTGGACTCCGTTACTGTCAAGGGACATGCTGAGGATCGGGCCCTGGTGAATTGGCATTGCCCAGAGTACCGAAGTTTTCGAGAGCCGTAGTGTTTTATCCAGTGATGCGGACGCGATGGTTTTTTCATCACTTAGATATCCAACGAGCGCAACGGCTGCGTCATGTCCGGCAAGCAATTCCAATGACTGGCCTGTCGTGAGGTCCCAAACGCGGATAAATCCATCTTCGCAGGCAACGGCGGCACGCTGGCTGTCGGACGACAGACTGACACTGTGGATGGCAACTGGATGTTGCAGTACCTGAAGTGGCGAGCCATCTTGCAGATTCCAGGTGCGGAGTGTGTGATCGTCACCGATAGAGGCAATGAATTGAGAGTTGGGAGCAATCACCAACTCGCCAATGCTTGGCGTGGTCGCCGGATGCGCGTCGATGGTTCGGACAAGTTCTCCATTTTTCAGATTCCATTGGAGGATCGTGCCGTCGGCCGCCCCACAAAAGAGATGCTGCTGATCTGGGGTAAACGCCAACGCTGTTCCGGCAACAACTTTGCCATTGTTGATTTCCCATTTTTGTAGCGGTTTACGCTCTTCTTCGGTTGCCACTGGTTGTCCCCACACCTGAACCGTTCCATCGGTACCCGTCGTGGCAAATCGAACGGAATCAGGATGGCTGACGACAGCGTTGATGGGTCCCTGATGACAAACGATGCTTTCCCGTAAGGCACCATCGGTATAGTTGTAAAGATGAACGCTGCCCGCTCGATCGGCGATGCCATACCAACTGGCATTGGGTGCATGAGTGACGGAGGTTGGCTGGGATGCGGGGACCGTGTACGGCGAGGACGATACGCCTGTCGTGAGGTTCAAGACAAAGGCTTTTTTTGCAGTCACACAGACAGCCTGCGATGCACTGATGTTAAGTGACCAGTCAATCAAAGGTGTGTCACCAAGATCAGTCGTTTGCGAAGCACTGGGCATTAACTGCCAGCATCGAACGACGCCATCATCTCCGGCAGTGAATAGCTGTTGGTTGTTCGGTGTGAAACGCAACTGCCTGACAGGTATCTGACCAATCTCGAACTGTCCTTGAGGAGAATCAAGAAAGGGACTCCATATTTTCACACAGCCGACAGCGTCACCGGTTGCGAAGTAAGCACCGTCGTTGCGGAAAGCCAACGAAAGAATATTGGCCAGGTGTCCTTCTCGAGTTGCTGTTTTGGGGTCTTCATCGACAAGTGAACGGTACTTGATCTGCTTGTCTGCTGACACGGATACCAGTGTCTTGCCGTTCGGGCTCAGTGCAATATTGTTCACTGTTCCCTGGTGCTCATTGAAGACACGGGCAGGGGTGGCGGGCGGAAGATCCCAGATCCGAAGGGTATTGTCCTGAGCCCCAGTTACCAGAGTTGTGCCATCACCGCTGACAGCAAGGCAAAAAACTGGGGCGGTGTGTTGTGTGTATTGGCGTAATTCAGCAAGCGATGCAGCGTCCCAGACGCGAACGGTTTGATCGAAGCTTACGGTGATTGCTGATTTTCCGTCGGGTGCAAAGATCCCCATGGAAACGGCATCCTCGTGCCCTTGAAGCACTTGCTGTGTTTCATCAACCTGAGCCAAAATCACCGGTGAAAACAGTGGGAATGCGAAAAAGAGAGATAACGACCAACGGAACTCGAACATCGTTCACTCGCTCATAGAGAAACGTCATCATGAGGTTCGATGGCGTTGAAATCGGTAGGAAGGAGGGATTTGCTGGTTTTGACCGGCATCGACAATCTTAGAAGCTGAGGAACCGGCCGACCACACATTTTGAAAATAAATTCGATCGGAGCATGTAATGGGTTGCATTCAGGATACCGAATTAGGTCATAATAGCAGTCCCACCAGAACTGATGGATTCAGTTTAATGCTAGATGCATCTTTAGAAATGTGCCTTCCGTTTTTACGGCAACGCCGCAATCTCCGCCTACCAACACCGAAGTGTGTGCACGGTGACTGCGTGATTTGGTTCTCACTTCATCAAAAAGGAATCAGTTATGTTCGATATCGGCTTCGGACGTTCAGTTAGGAATTGTGAGGGGACCTCCCGACGTGATTTCATGAGAGTCGGCGCTTTGGGATTTGGCGGCATCACGTTGGCAGACGCCATGTGGGCTAACGCACAAACGCCCGCGTCGATGTCTTCCAAGTTCGAGAAGTCGGTGATCTGGCTATGGCTCAGCGGAGGCCCAACGCACGTTGAGACCTTCGACCCCAAGATGACTGCCCCTTCGGAGTACCGAAGTGTCACCGGTGAGGTCAAAACGAATCTTACCGGTGTGACTCTGGGAGGCAACTTTGAGCGGATGGCAAAAGTCGCCGACAAGATGGCGTTTGTTCGTTCTTTCTCGCACACCAACAGCGGTCATTCAGGTGGCACCCACTATGTCATGACCGGCTATGACAACCGCCTTGCCGATAATGGTGGAGTCCCGCTACGGCCCAGCATGGGTTCAATCGTTTCCAAAGTCAGGGGAACGAATCATGCAGTGACCGGTTTGCCAACCTACGTTCGGATGAACGGTGTTTATGCAGATGGCCCTGCTTTTCTTGGAACAGCCTATGGTCCATTTGATCCCAGTGGCGAAGCTCGTCGTAACATGGCGTTGCAAATCGACAAAAACCGCCTCAATAGCCGGCGGGACCTGTTAAGTGGCATCGACAACATCCGTCGCGAGGTTGACCGCAGTGGTGTGATGGAAGGGATGGATTCGTTCGAGCAGCAGGCATTCAATCTGATTCTCAGTCGGTCCCAGCAATCCTTTGATCTGAAGTACGAGGACCCACGAGTGGTTGACCGTTACGGCAAAGGATTGGGCGAAAAGATGCTGCAGGCACGTCGCCTCACCGAGGCGGGATGCGGTTTTGTTTCGATCAACTACGGTGGTTGGGACATGCACGGAAACATCAAGAAAGCCATGGACCAGCGTGGGCCAGAAGTCGACCGGGCGGTTTCCGCTTTGGTCGAAGATCTCGATCAGCGCGGTCAACTCGACAATACACTGTTGGTGATCAGCGGTGAATTTGGTCGAACGCCAAAGATCAATGGCGGCGGTGGTCGTGACCACTGGGCTCCGCTGAGCACGCTCGCCTTCGCTGGCGGTGGTCTTGAAATGGGGCAAGTCGTCGGTGAATCAGCAGAAAAAGTGGACGTCCCCAAGACAACGCCAATTCGACCGCAGGATCTGATGGCAACGATCTTCCACGTGTTGGGGATCGATCGTCGGATTCAGTTTACCAATCAGGCTGGTCGACCGACCTACATGATTGAAGATGGTAAGCCGATCGAAGAACTGGTTTAGCATTCGTCCAAGGTTTTCCCCTACTCCAATGCCGCGGGCGTTCGATCTGAACCTCTGCAGGTCCCATCCCACGCAGTGTCATTCAAAGGTCAATGTCATGGCTCGATCCGGGTTCATTGTTTCTCTGTTGTTTGCATCGACAGTCGTCATGGCTGAGGTACCTTCGGGGCCAAATGATTTTCCGCAGTGGCGAGGGCCGGAACGCAACGGTATCTCAAGCGATAAGGGTTTATTGCAAAGTTGGCCGGAAGGTGGCCCCAAGGTTGCCTGGCAGGTTGACGATGTGGGCGTCGGATACAGTTCGGTTGCCATCAAAGATGGCCTGATTGTCACGATGGGCGATTTGAACGGAGTCGAACATATCATTGCCCTTAATGTCAGCGATGGGTCTCGCGTCTGGGCGGTCCAACCACAACCCCTTGAGCAGAGCCTTGCTGAAAAGGTGAACGGCGAATTCAAAAACATGGACCAAAATGCTGACGGAAAAATCGACGAGGTCGAAGGACTCTCTCGTTTAGGTTGGGATTTTCAAAAGTACGACAAGTTTGGTGATGGCAACGCGACCACTCGTGCCGCTGCCGTGTTCGCCGGACTTGATGAAGACAACAATGGCCAACTGACTTACTCCGAGACTCGCAAACAGTTTCGAGATCAGTTCAGTCGAATGGATTCAGCTGACAAGGAAAAAGCGTCCGAATTGGCCGAAAGACGTGCGAAGCAACTCATTGAACAAGCTGATGAAGACAGTGACGGAAATGTCAGTATTAAGGAATCACGAAAGAATTATCTTGATCGGATCTTTCGCCGGGCAGATGCGCGAGATCCACAAACGAAAAAGTCAGACGAGACGTTAACCAGCGAAGAATTGATTGCCTATTTCGTTAAAAATGAGGCCGGTCAAGATGGCGTCCTGTCCGCGGACGAACTGACGGCTTATTACGAAGCCAACGTCAAGAACGGGGACGGTCAGTTAACGCGAGACGAGTTGGAAGTCATTTATGGTGGTTATCGAAATGGCATGGGTGATGGCCCACGCGGTACCCCGACGATTGACGGAAAGCTTGTCTACGCGGAAGGCGGGAACGGCGATGTTACGTGTCTGGACTTGAAAACCGGCAAAACGGTTTGGCACATCAACCTCACAACCGATCTTGGGGGCGGTCGGCCGGGTTGGGGCTTTTCTGAATCACCCCTGGTTGTCGGTGACTTGGTGATTGTCACACCTGGTGGCAAGAATGGGACGTTGGCAGCGCTCGATAAACTGACCGGAAATGTTGTTTGGCAAAGCAAAGAAAACACAGAGGCAGCGCATTACTCATCGCCTGTCCTTGCCACCATACAAGGTGTTGAGCAAGTTGTGCAGTTTGCTCGTGAAACTGCGTTTGGAGTTTCTTTAGCTGATGGCAAAGTTTTGTGGCAATACAGTGGAGCAAATAACGGAACTGCCAATTGCTGCACGCCAATTGTTGATCAGGATCACGTCTTTGTCGCCAGTGCTTATGGCACCGGGGGCGGACTGGCAAAAATCTCCAGCGAAGGTGGCATTCAATCTGCCAGTGAGGTTTATTTTGAAAAGAAGATGGGTATCCATCATGGGGGCATCGTGAAGATTGGCGATTACATGTACACCAACGGCGGCGGTGCACTGACTTGCATCCATTTTCTGACCGGCGAAATCGCATGGCAAGACCGCAGTGTTGGCAAGGGCTCACTCGTTGCTGCTGATGGAATGCTGTACGTCTTGAGCGAGAACCAACAATTGGCGTTGGTGGAAGCGAGTCCGGAGGATTACCGCGAACATGGCCGTATGAAAATGGAGGGCCAGGGACGCCCCAGTTGGGCCCATCCCGTGGTGGCCGGTGGACGGCTTTATGTGCGTGATCAACAGATGCTGACCGCCTACGAGTTGCGATAACCGAAGGCACCGGAACCGTCAGTTTCAATGTGCCGGCTGCTCATTGCAGGGCGGTGCACGGCTGCTCATTGCAGGGCGGTGCACGGCAAGGCGGCGGACCGCAGTTCATGGCAGGTCAACTTGGACGCCAGTGCCCAGTATCCCTGCAGCAGTGGATCGGTTGTTGTCGGGTCTACACACGGGACTTCACAATCCACACGCCCGAACAGACTACACAACGGTTGCGGCGAGATCTCACCGTTGGGGAAGACTCAGTAGCCTCGCGATGGGGTATCTGCGATGTGATGTTTCGTAGTGCTTCGATCGCTTGTAAAGAAAGTCCAGCTGGGCTTTCCTATCCTTGGCGAATTTTTCGTCCTTGATTTTCAGCGACTGAAAATCCTGCTCTAGCTGGGGATCGGCTGCCAGCATCTGTTCGGCAGAGTTCTCGAAGATGTAGGGTGAAAAGTACTCCTTCTGCTGCAATATTGTATCGAAGCGGTTCCAACGAAACAGGGAATCCATGGCCGCTGGTTCCAGAGTCTCGACGACATAGCGAGCGAGATCCTGATGGATGGGAATGATGACGTCGCCTGCTCTCACGCGAAGTTTCTCGGCGGTAACTGACAGCTTGACTTTGTCGTGGAAATAGTGCCCCTCATAAGGTGCTGACCGAGATTCAACCGATTCAATTCGATAAACCTCCCCATCGAGTTGCAGGTCCTTTTCGATCACTTGCATCTCGACGCGATTGAGGTCCATCAAGTCAATCACAGAATGCCATTCGCGTGGAATCAGATAGCCGGCAGGAAGTTTGACTGACTTGCTGACTTTGTAGTTGTTGAAAAACGGGATATTCTGGATGAACGGTCGTTGGCGGTCGTACAGTAATCGCTTTCCCGAGGTAACTTTGCTGTCGATGTGTTTTGCCGTGTATCCGTGGAACTCAAGTCGTGAAGGGTTGTTGTCGTCGACTTCCCAAGCGATTGGAACCCTTGTCTGGTTATGGTAGGTCTGACGGTCGTGTTGGCGGATTTTCTGGATGGTTTCGCCTTCTGCCGCCAGTAGTTCCATAGCCAGATCTAAGAACTTTCGGGTGGCTCGTACCCGCTGTGGATAGGGTTTCAGCATATGGGTCTCCGTCATGTAACCCATGGTCTGGAACAGGCCGGTGTAGCCAGTGGAGTACCTAGGCGTTTCAAGGAACTGAGGAAATCCTTGCTCTGGCGGACGACCTCCGGAATTGACATAGGGTATGGTCGGAAAACCAGCCTGCTTCATCCCTTCAAAAAGACGAGGCTCAAATGTTTCGTGCAGGTACCTTCCCAATTGCAGACCGAGCTTGTCTTTTTGGCTTTGGGATGTGGTCATCACATGCTGATAGTCGGCGCCGTTGCTGACATGCGTATCGATGAAGAGATCTGGATCCAGAAGATGGAATATTTTTGCGAAGCTACGAGCGTTGAGGGTGTCGCACTTGATGAAGTCGCGGTTCAAGTCGTAGTTTCTTCCATTTCCTCGAAAACCGTATTCGCGGGGCCCGTTTTGGTTGGCGCGTGTTCCTGTGTTGCGATTCAGCGCGCCGCCTATGTTGTAGATCGGAATGATCGCGATAATGACCTTGTCCAAATCGGCGGCGTATCGTGGGGCATCAAAGGCAAGATCGCGAGCGAATGCCATGGAAGCGTCCACTCCATCAGGCTCGCCAGGGTGTATCGCGTTGTTGATCAACATGACCGATCTCGCATCACTGCGCACGTTGTCAATGTCAACGGGATTTTCGCCAGTGATCAAGACAAGGTGCAGCGGAAGACCGCTGTCGGTCTTGCCCATCTTGTGGACCGTTACCTGCTCACAGGTTGTGGCCAATCGCTGGTAGTATCGGATCGCAGTTTCGTAGTCAGCCGTTTGCCATCCGTCGCTGCTTTCAAATGGAGTTTGGAAGTTATCCTTCCAGTCCTCTGCAGTCACGTTAGCATGGTAAATCGAAATGGCCAGCAGATAAATTAGCAGTCGATAGTGAGGCATGCTTACTTAGAATCCCGAAACAACAGACTTAAGCAGAGCAACCACCGAAATGACGCTCTAGAATTTAGCATCGTAGCATGTGAGATCATAAAGCCCACTGTGAGGCATGAATTTGCATGGTAGCGACTGAGTTGCAACGGCTACCGCAAGAGAAACATTCAAGGTCCTGATGATCGTTATGGGAGTCGCAGTTAGAGGCAAGTGGTGCGAACACCGTGGCTGGATCCGGAGCAGAATGTCGGCGCGACCTGCTTGACCCAACTAATCTCGCTGGGATGTCCCCGAAATAGGGTTCGCGGAGGGTCACTACAGGGAATATGCTGTTAGAATAAAGAGTGTGGGTGCTATGCCACATGGGAGCAGTAACTAGCGAGTTTTCCGTGGTAAGGGGCGTGGCAAACTGCCCACCAGCCCACCAGCCCACCAGCCCACCAGCCCACCTGCCCACCTGCCCAATAACTCTGCTGC
>JAPKCI010000470.1 GCA_028823035.1 Rubripirellula sp. | reverse complement strand
TTCTGCAGGTTTAGCTTTTTCTTCGGCAGCGGTTTCCTTGCCAGGAACATCATCACCCTTTGGCTTTTCGGCCTGAGGCTGTTTGTCATCCGCTTCGGACTCTGCCTGGAACAGAGGGTTGAAGGTTCGCACCAGACGCTCAGCCCGCGGCGGATCAATATTGGACAGGGCATTCATATCGATCCCGGTCAGGAAATCGAGGTTTTCCTGCATCTCGCCACGAGCAACAGTCCCGGGAACATCTGGACGCATGGCACGTCCATCCTGAAACAACGTCGAGTACTGCTGAGCATCCTTGGCTGGCGAGAAGTCCATGTCATAAAACACGTGAAACCTTGGTTGATGACTGTGCGTTACCCGCATTTTCAAAACAATCAACAAAGGAATGATCGAGAAACTGGCAATCAAGCCCCACACCAAGAAGAACGGCTTGGGTACTTTGTCAGATGAATCATCGTCAACCACCGACTGAACGTAATCAGTGCTGGTATCGCCGAGCAGTTTTTCTACCCCGCCGCGATCAAAACGTTCGTCCTTTGCATCGATGTAGAGGAAAAAGCGATCATCTGTGACGCGGTCGAATCGCGGATCAGTGAAAATCGGATTACTGAAACGAGGCAGACCGTTAAGAGCCCACATACCAAAGAAAGCACCGAAGGACGCAAACAGCACCGTCAGCTCGAACGCAACCGGCATGAAAGCCGGCAGCGAAATGTACGGTTTCCCTGAGATGATGTAGGGATAATCAATCGCATTCATCCAAATCTGCATCGTCAAAGCGGTGACCGTACCGGTCAGACCGGCACCGAGAACAATCCATGGCAAGACCGTGGGTTTGATCCCCAGCGCCTTATCGATTCCGTGCACGGGAAAAGGAGTGAACGCATCGGTTTTTTCATAACCTGCATCGCGGACACGCCGGCAAGCATCCAGCAGCGTATCAACCGAGGTGTACTCGGCGACGATTCCGTGAACTTTCTTTTCGTTATTCTCTGACATCAATTCGCAGCTGTAAAAAGCCTGGCTCCCGCCAGTGGGTTCCCGAACCGGGCAAACCCGGCTCGACTCTTTCTTCTGTACACGTTTCTAGTGATCCTCGTCGCTGGACATGTGGTACTGCTTCGCGAGCGTTGCCTTCGTTTCCGCCATATTGATCACAGGCATCAAGCGACAGAACAGAAGGAACAGCGTGAAAAACAAACCAAACGAACCAATCAACATCGACCAATCAACCCAAGTTGGCGAGAAGTATGCCCATGCACTGGGCAAATAATCCCTCGACAAACTGGTCACTACAATCACAAATCGCTCGAACCACATCCCGATATTCACGAAGATGCAAATCAAAACAATGATCCATGGTGTGGTTCGAAATTTCTTGAACCAGAACAACTGGGGACTGATCACATTACATGTAACCATCGTCCAGTAAGCCCACCAGTAAGGCCCGAAGGCCCGGTTGGTGAACGCAAATTTTTCTTCCTGCACCTGGCTATACCAGGCGATAAAAAACTCTGTCCCATAGGCGAGGCCAACAATCGAACCGGTGGCCAAAATGATCTTGCACATATTGTCCAAGTGCCGAATCGTGATCAGTTTTTCAAGACCGAGCATCTTGCGAGCGGGAACCATCAGTGTCAGAACCATGGCAAAACCACTGAAAATCGCTCCGGCCACAAAGTAGGGAGGGAAGATCGTCGTGTGCCAACCGGGCACCTGCGATACCGCAAAGTCAAAGGACACGATCGTATGCACGGACAGAACCAGTGGAGCCGCGAAGGCCGCCAGCAAGGCATATGCCTTCTCGTATCTCATCCAGTGCCTCGAGGATCCCGACCACCCCAGCGACAACAAGCCGTATGCCATTCGACGCCACTTGTTGGTTGACCGGTCACGGAAGGTTGCCAGGTCAGGAACCATTCCCATGTACCAGAACAACAGGGAAACCGTGCCGTAAGTGCTGACCGCGAACACGTCCCACAACAGGGGACTGCGGAACTGCGGCCACATCCAAAGATTCAAACTTGGGTAGGGTGCCAACCAGAAAGCCAACCACGCCCGGCCCACATGAATACCCGGGAACGTACCGGCACACACCACGGCGAAAATGGTCATCGCCTCGGCTGCACGGTTGATACTCGTACGCCATTCCTGACGGAACAGAAACAGAATGGCACTGATCAACGTGCCCGCGTGACCAATACCGACCCAGAAAACGAAGTTGACGATCGGCCAGCCCCAGAAAACGGGAGACCGATTACCCCAAACCCCAACACCCGTGTAAATCAAATACAGAATGCAAATCCCCAACCACTGCAACAGAGCAAAGGAAATCAGGAAACCGATCACCCAGCTTTTGCTGGGTTTGCGTTCGGCTACCTGACATACCGTTTCAGTAATGTCGTGGTAGGTCGTATCACCAAGCACCAGCGGTGCTCGTTCGCCGGGTTGTTCGACGGTGTTATCCAATCCGTTGGGAATGGCGAGTGACATGGACTTTTTTTACTTCTGAGTTGACTGAAAAATATTTTGACTCATTTGAGTGAATGCAGCATGGCAATCACTTTTTCTCTTCTGCCGGGGCACTGTGATCCTCGACATGACCTTCTGCATCATGGTTCGCGTGCGTATCACCATGATCGTCACCACCATGATCGTCACCACCATGATCGTCA
>JAPKCI010000030.1 GCA_028823035.1 Rubripirellula sp. | reverse complement strand
GTGACAGGGAGCAACTGTGGTGACAGGGAGCAACTGTGGTGACAGGGAGCAACTGTGGTGACAGGGAGCAACTGCGGTGACAGGGCGACGAAAGAAGCTTTCCTGACTGCTGCTCAGCGATGGTCTACAACGGGAAATCATCCTCGCCAGCAGCTTCGGCGTACAGCGGCATGTGCCGATAGTACACCTCCAGCATCATCGTCGCAAAGGACGTGATACACAGACGACCAGCATTCGAGGTATGCCCGCCTTTCACATACCAACTGCCCTTTGCTCCATCTTTCTGGGCCTGCGTGGCAACAAGATAATCTCGCATTTCGACATTGAACTTGTCCCATTCAGCACCACCATACTGACGCAGGACCTGTGCAGCGTAGTAGTTGTAGTAGAAGTCAGTCTTGCTGACGCCATGCTTGCTCAACCCTTCCACACCGCCAATGATTCCCGGATGCGTCTTGTCCCATCCTGTGTACATTCGGCATAGCAAACCAACACTGGTAGTGGCGGCGCGAAATTTGGGAACGGGTCCGGTGTATCCATAAACCGCTCCACTGTTCGATTGCACTTTGTCAAGAAACAGCATCGCCCCTTGGATGGTCTGTGGTGGGACAGCAAGGTGTCCCATGTATCCGCTCTTGAGAGCCATCAACTGCCACCCCACGACGGACGTATCACCACCACCTGATCCGCTGGGCGAGTAACGCCAACCGCCATCACTGCACTGTGCTGTAATGATAAAATTCAAAGACGCCTGAGCCGGAGCGATCAAGACCGGATCTTCAGTCATCGCATAGGCTTCGCAAAGGGCAATCGCAGCCAAGCCGTGCGAATACATGTTGCCTTTTCCATCGCGCAGATCGAGCACCGGTAAACCATTCTTTTTGCTGAGCTTCCCATTCTGGATTAAGAAGGCCAAGCCTCTTTGAACGTTTCTTCTGAACTCTCCACTGATGTGAGTTTGTCCCGCTCCGAGGAAGGGGAGCAGAGCCATTGCGGTTGCCGCGTTGAACGACTTCGCATAACCGGGTTCGCAACCGTTTTTGCACGCTCCCCTGCAAACGAGATCGTGCTGGTAAGTCCAGCCACCGTTGGGCATTTGATGACGCGAGAACCACTTCAACGCTTCCGTGACAGCCGCTTCACTCGATGGCGTACCGCCATAATCTCGCAGCAATTTTTTCTTCATATCGGTGCTACGACTTCCCATCGGCTGCATCGTCGTCGAAGCGAGTGTCTGCAAGGATGCAGCAGAGGGCGCCATTTCAGACGCCAGGTCGGACATGTCCAAGTCAACCGTGGCGATTTCCATCGGCTCAACTTCAACCGGTTCAGCGATTTCCATCGTATCACTAACGTCAACCGGTTCGGTGATGTCTTCCACTTCCGAGACGTCCCCCGCATCAATTTGCTCAATCGCAAATTCCTCCATCTCGGGACCATCATCGGCACTCGTACTAGCTGACAGCACATTCACGATCTGAGTGGGATCAGCAATCGTCACCAAGCCAAGAATCAGCAAGATGATCACGTGGACAAGCGTACTAACTAGCCAGGCAGGAGTCGCCTGAAACACAAGAAACTTTCGCTGCAGGTCAGCTTCTTCACCATTCTCGTCCGAAAGTTCGTTCTCCGCTTGGCCAGCTTTCGCTTCCTTATCAGAGTCGCTCAACGCCTCCGGCTCATCAGACAACGCAGCATCGGCTTTTAACAGCGACTCATTTTCGTAGCGAGCGCTGCCAAATCCCAAAATCGGGAAAAAGACAAAGGGTAAAAAGGCTAAGCCAATCCCAAAGCCAAGGCCTCGGTCAAAACGCTTCGCAAGGTCAAGTGAGATGAGGATCATCGGCACAATCTGGACCACAGGCAGCATCAAGAAGACCAGCCACCAAACAGGGCGTTTAGCGATTTGCAGCAGTAAGACTGCGTTGTATATCGGGATCAACGACTTCCAACCCGCAATCCCAGCTTTGGAAAACGTCGCCCAAATCCCGGCCATCGTGGCAACCATTGACAACGCCAATATCCCCAACAGTGCTGGCAACGCAACAGCTATCAATCCCTCAGGAAGTTGAGCAAGTGGAAAAATGGCAATCAGATGGCCTGTACTTGGCATTGTCTATCTCTCCAGATGAGTCAATTTGGTCAACACGATCCACCTGCATGAACAGACGACCACCGCTGACCACCGCGATAAAAGACGGGAAAAAGGAAAAGTCCCTGACTCAGAGTATAAACGATTTGTGACGATGCTCGTTCCCCTAAATCAAGCTGCTGGGAGAGAGCTGCACCTGAGCCGACCGTTTATACAGATCTTTCCCGTTACATGAACGGCTATCAGGCAGAGAAGTACTCAAAAAACCACCCCCCCCCAATGAGGAATTGTGGTCAGAAATGCCAGCTTACGGTCTCCCGAAATCAATCTCGGAAGTCGTACCGCAGACGCTGAACATTGACAATAGTCTGGAAATACTTATTTAGCTTGGGGCGAACCCATTCGGTGGCCTGCACGCGGCGAGACCCATCCGCAGGTCCGATCCACCCGCCCACCAAGTCGAGGTCGATATCGATCGTTCCCACTCGTTGCGCCGTGGGATCAGTCAAGCGAATTCGGACGCACGTAATAGTCTGACCCTCAGTCGGCTTCTGGCACATTTCGGTCACCGATCCGGAACTCTCCGTATTCCAGTCGTAACTCCGCTCGTCCAAGAGAGCGTGGCGCAGATGCCCGAGGCTTGGGGTACCGGTCAAATCGACCGGCTCGAAATCACTCGCACCATTGGACCTCAGTTGGATCTTTTCAGCCAATTGCAGCGCAGTAATTGTCTCTTGCCCCCAGAACTTCGTGGACAGTTCGAGCCGCGTTTTCCGAGCGTAGATACTGCCTGCGGCACCCAGAATCCCAAAAATCGCGACGCCAAGCCCCAGCAACACTCCGCGTTTGGTAATCTTCGCACGAGGATCGTTGTATTTATCATGATGGGGATCAGCATTCTGGATCGCATTGGCATCGGACTCCGTTGCCGTTCTCTTCTGCGAATCGTTGCCGGGATCACTCAATTTTTCATTCCTGTAGTAAGTTGGCTGGTTTGGCAGTCTCATCAGACCAATCGTTAGCCGCAATCATTTCGATGACCGCGGGCGATATGTCGCGGACAACTAGCCGGATTCCCCCCGATTTGATCGAACATCGGCTTCGCC
The DNA here is from genome assembly GCA_028823035.1 of Rubripirellula sp. Lineage (GTDB taxonomy): Bacteria > Planctomycetota > Planctomycetia > Pirellulales > Pirellulaceae > Rubripirellula. Next base: position 40,300 of record JAPKCI010000030.1, on the reverse strand, counting down.
GTTTCGCTCTATTCCTTTCTACCGCTACGGTAACCGGTAGACGATAACTCTGCAAAACAGCCCGCAACCGCTTCGGTTCGTGCCTCATGTTTTTAGTTTGACGCTGGAATCGACCAATGCATACCCATCTATTCAGGTCAAGCTTCCATCGGTCAAAGGGTGATTCAGTTGCCCGATTTAGGTCGGTGGCAATCTGATTCTGAACGGTTCGGATTTCATCCTCGATGATCTCCACCAGATCTGAATCGACCTCGCACAGCCGAACCTTCAATCGCGATGGTTCGCCTTCCAGTCTTGCCAACGAGTTGGCAGAGCGGTCGACATCGGATTGCAGCGACTTGAAGAACTCGGCGTCATTATTGAATGGCGGCTCAGGGGCTTTCGGTAATGCTGTTTCCAGTTTGTCTCGCAGTTGGGCCAGCACCATCGTCAAAACTTCATCCTCGTCGTTTACCAATCAGGAGCAACCGCCACCCGTTTTGCGTAGTGGCTGTAAAAGCATTGCATCCGTTTGGTCGATGGGTTGCCCAAGACGTGGAAAACCTCACCGCAATGCTTGCAGGTGATCATCCCTTTGAAAACACAATCGCCGCTAGCCTTGCGCGGCCCGGTGGATCTGCGGTTGCCGATGCTGTGATGTTGATCGAATGTAATATTTTGATCACTCCGTTATTGGTTCTGATAACCAAGGTTTGAAACGATTCGCCGCGTAGCCGACCGTCGCCAGTGATCACAATTCCCCCCTTTCTAAAACACCATCTTCGATACGATTTTTTCAAAAACCGAAAGTTGAACAATGCACGCTCAATCAAAACTCATCGGTGGAAAACATGGACGCTAAAAAACAGAAAACGCCCGCGTGGACAGGCGGGAACAGAAGAAACGGAAGCCGAACGGCTTCGGCGGGTTGATTCGTTTCCCAGCCCCCTCGAAGATTGGCCGATGGAGTTCGACGTGGGACTTGCAATTTGCGGTCAGATTGACCGCGGACGATGTCTCGATCATGCTGCCACTCTCAGATTGAAGGTGACGGCAATGGCCGATTTCGGTTCAAATCCTACAGATAAGGATTCGTTCGATCTGGCAGTCTCGAGAGCAAGTAGGCTAAACGCAACTATGAAACCGTCACCGCAATGGGACTCTTCCTCCACAGTTCGCGTTCCCCTGGATGATCGCAGCTATGAAATCGAGATCACCAGTGGAAAGCTGAAGCATGCCGCAGCCCGAATTCAGGCCGCGATTCCTGACCTTTCACATGCCATCGTGATTTCAGACGCCGCGGTGCAGGAGACTTGGGGGAATCTCATCAGCGTCGGATTGGAGTCTTCATCGGATCAGATCCGCGTCAGTCGCTGCACCGTCCCTTCTGGCGAACCCAGTAAGTCGATGGTTGAATTCGAACGCATTCTTGCCTGGTTGCTTGAGCAGGGCGGCGATCGTCGCAGCGTGATCATTGCCGTTGGTGGGGGAGTGATTGGCGACTTGGCTGGGTATGTAGCCGCCTCATTCACTCGCGGTATTCGATTCATTCAAATCCCCACCACTTTGCTTGCCATGGTCGACAGCAGCGTCGGTGGAAAGACAGGTATCAACCTGCCGGGTGCCAAGAACATGGTGGGTGCCTTCTGGCAACCAAGCCTCGTCCTGATTGACACAGATGTTCTATCGACACTCTCGGAACGCAGTTTCCTGAGCGGATTAGCCGAGGTCATCAAATATGGCGTGATCGATGACGCTGAATTCTTTGGCTGGCTTGAATCCAATACGAATGGACTTGTCTCGCGTGACAAGGATGCCATGCGTTACGCAATTCAAGCAAGCTGTGAATGCAAAGCTCGAGTGGTGGGTGAGGACGAACGTGAAACCAGCGGTCGGCGCGCCATTCTGAACTACGGCCATACTTTTGCGCACGCCATTGAGGCAACAGCAGGGTACGGGAAACTGCTTCATGGAGAAGCAGTTTCGATCGGCATGCAAATGGCCGCACGGTTGGCCATCGAACTTGGACTGGCAAATGACTCCCTTTTAAAGCGTCAAACAGAACTGCTAAGTGCCTGCCAACTGCCCATCTGCCTGCCGGATGCTGATCCTGTCGCGATGCTTCCGGTCATGATGCGAGACAAGAAAGTCGCACATGGAAATTTGCGTTTCATTCTGCCGACGCAACTGGGAACGGTACAATTGGTCGGCGGCGTAGACGAAGAGGCGGTTGTGCGAGCGATTGTTGGATCACGCTGACTCCGAACTTCAGCTTTCCCAGGCAAGAGCGGATTTGAATCGACTAACTCATAGATCCCGCCGCAAATCACCGCTGAACGATGCCCGCTTACTCGCGAAGTGCTCCCGCCACGCTTGATCGTCGTACCCGTAATCGACTTCCGGCTCAATTTCCCTGAGCAGGGCAAGAACGGCAGGGTTGTTTCGTTGTTGAACATAAACCCTTTTCGTTCCACCCGTCTGTAACCCTCCACCAACATCGCCAAAACCGGCATTGATCGCCGAACTCGGTGCCTGCTCGCTTTTATGTGAAGTCACCAATGCGTCGACATATACCAAGGCCAACTCTGGATCAGGAAACCAGCTCAGCGCACGAGCAGCTCGATTCACCAAGTGGTTGTCATTCTGCTGCAGGTAGGGAACGTAGGTCGCCACTGCTGAGCCTGCTCCATACTTGAGCAACTGCTCAAAAGCAGCTTCACGAATGACTTCATCGTCTTCCACAAGACCAGCTTTCACAAGCGTCTGTACAGATACCGAATCACGAAACTTTCCCAACAACTTGACCCACATCAATCGCATTTCACGACTTTGATTTCCTCGCTCTCGTGAGTCATCAAACTGTTCAGCAATCGCACCCGATGCAAGTGGGTCATCAATTGCCAATAATGTGGCCAACGCCTCTGGCGACTTCTTTGTATTTTTTTGCACCGACATCACCAAGCGTTTAACTTCCTTGATCCACTTCTTGGCATTGACGTTGGACGCATCCTGATAGTCTTCAATAGCAACTGACTCTGGAAGTTCCCATCGACCCGCATTTGAGATCATCCCTCGCCCACGCATCAAGTCCGACGTTTGAATCCACTTGCCATTCTGCTTTTTGAAACCCAGACCCGCTCGAGCCTTGGCGTGTTCGGGATCCAAGGCGATCGCACGCCTGAGGTGATGAATTTTGTAATGCCGTGAATCCCCCGGCACATTGGAACTGGTAACACACCAAATCGCCAACTGGTACTGCAATTCTGCATCGTCGCCAGCAAGAGCGACTCTCTGCCGATAAGTGGCAAGCTGATCAGAATCGACAACTCTCCGAACACGACTCGCTGGAATGGCAACCTGAATCTCATCGTCAACGCGAACAATCACGGAGTCGGGCTTGCGACTGACCTCGCCGGTCAGATGCCCCCCGCCCGATAACTCGACCGTATCCGCAGACACGAAGCTGGTGAGACAGCATTCAGCAATGATTGCGATGCAAATCGAGCGGACCATCATCACGAAATCCCTTGCAATGAACTAACAACCATCGGCTCCTCAAAGAGCAGCTTTGAGGCGAACCGGAGGGAGCAACTGATCCCCACATCGGTAATTTAGCCTTCTCATCTCCACGTCGGGCACAAAAAACCGGCCCAAACGCACGAAATGGCTTCGTTAACCTCAAAATCGTTCAACATGGAACAAACGGCTGACGATAGATACTTGACTAAAGGGGTCCTATTTGTACTATATCACAAAAGCAAACCATTTACCGTATTTCCAGCCATGTCCGCTCGGCCGAAACCACTGATGAACGCCCCCGTACCGCCGGGTAATTCTGCTCAGCCAGAACCCAAACGGCCCACCGCTCCGACGCTAACAATACTCTCACCAGACTCAGATGAGCCGCGAGGGGCCTTGGCAGCCACGCCACCCTTGCCACCAACCGACTCGCTTTTGGAAGAACTGGACCGCGAGAGTCAGCGATTAGAAACCGCGTCACCGAAAGAAATCCTGAGTTGGGCTGTCCAAAGGTTCGCACCCAAGTTCACCATGGCAACCGCTTTCGGACCTGAGGGAATGACCATCATTCATATGTTGGCCGAAGTTGCGCCCGAAACACCAATCTTTAATTTGGATACCGGTTACCAGTTCAAAGAAACGCATGAACTGAGGGAACGCGTCAAAGCAAAGTACGGCATTGAAGTTGAGTACAAACTGCCAGAACTGACGATCGAAGAATACGAGTCTGCCAATGGCGGCCCCGTCTACAAGTCGAATCCAAATCAATGTTGTTTCGACCGAAAGCTGAAAGTTCTTCATGAGTCCGCCAAGGGTCATCACGCTTGGGCCAGCGCAATCCGCCGCGACCAAAGCCCCGACCGTGCCAAAGCTCCTATCGTCGGCTGGGACCGAAAGTTTCAACTTGTAAAGATCAGCCCGCTGGCAAATTGGACCAAAAAGGATGTTTGGTCTCTGATCACTGCGGAAGACATTCCGTACAATCCACTTCACGACCAAGGCTATCCAAGTGTTGGCTGCTGGCCTTGTACACGTGCCGTGCTGCCAGGCGAGGATGAGCGTTCTGGTCGCTGGAGCGGATTCAAAAAGACCGAATGCGGTCTTCATTCTTCCTAATTGGCGGAGACGTTTAATGGTCATCTCCGCTCGTGTTCACTACGCTTGCCTTGCCATGCTGGAATTGGCAATTCGAAGCGACGAAGGGACTCCCGTGGCGATCCGGGAAATCACCGATCGACACGGAGTCCCAGGTCCCTTTCTGGTACAGATTCTCCGTACCTTGCGGGCATTGGGCTGGGTGCAAAGTATCCGCGGCAGCCAAGGTGGTTACCGCTTATCGGTTGATCCTGCAACCATCACACTGCTGGACATTGCCGAAGCGGTTGGCTCCCAAGAAGCAGGGTGCCGCACAGAAGCCCACTCCACCCCCATCGCTGAGATGCTGCAGGAACGTTGGGACGATGCTGCCAACGCGTCACGTCAGATTCTCCGTCAGGCAACACTCAGCGGATTGGTAGAGCAGGCGAGACACGGTGATGCCACGATGTTTTATATTTAGCAGTCGGCGTAACAGAACCAGGCCGTCGTTCTATTTCCGTCACGGCATTGCTTGCCCCACGACGCGAATGACGCTCAGGTCGTTGACCGTGGACGCTATTTCTTTTTGCCGCTTGGGCGTTTTCTTTTGTTGGGCTTTTCAAAAGAAGGTTCGGGTTTTGCCACCTGACTTCGGATGCGTTCCGCCAACGACGGAGATTTCACGGCGACGGCACCCTCACCACCTTCCAAAGCAGCTAAATCAAAGTGGTTCTTGGTAGGCAGGGTTCGCTTGACGATCATTCGTTCACAGATGCCCCAGCAACTACTGGTAATAAAGTAGATGCATAGTCCTGCGGGAACGCGGAAGAAGAACAGCCCCATCATCAGAGTCATGATGTTCATCATTTTCTGCGTCATCGCCGTTTGCTCGTCAGTGGCCGGCGGCATGAACATCTTCTGCTGAACCAGGTAAAGCACCACCACAATCACTGGCAACAGATTGAAGTAGGGCCCTAGCCATCCGGTTCCTCGGCCGGAAAGGTAATCCCACAGCCAATCGCCCCAATAAGCGAGCTTATCAGGGCCTGCAAGATTCGAGGCCCAGTCGCTGAAACTAAATGCCGGCTGTTGTCGCATTTCAATATCGACTGACAATGTTCGGTAAAGCCCGAGAAAGATCGGAAGCTGAATGAACATGGGTAGGCATCCGGCCAACGGATTTAACCCAACGCGCTGCTGCAATTCACGCTGCGCCTTAAGTTTCCCCTCCATATCGTCTTTGTATTGCTCGGTAATTTTCTTCAGTTCAGGGGCCAATTCCTGCATTCTCTGGGCGTTGACGGCTGCTTTGCGGCTAAGCGGAAACATGCAACCACGAACAATCAATGTCAGCAGGATGATGGCGAGTGCGTAGTTTCCAACGCCCGACAAAACATGCAGCAGTCGGCCCAGCAATTTGGCAATCGCAGAAAACCAACCGTAATAAATGCAGTCCTGCAAGCCATAACGTTGCAACAATTCGGGATACTTGGGACCGGCAAACAGTCTCAATTCCTGACGCATTGATTTGCCCGGAGCGAGGGTCTGGCTAAGACCATTGAGATAGAAGGTTGAGTTGACGGCCCGTTCTTGATGCCTGATTATCGAACTTGGATCTGAAGCGATACCAGCCCCCGCTCGCTCAAAAGTGGTCAGAAAGTCCTGACCTTCGGGAGGCACGTAAGCGACTGTAAAGTACTGTGAGTCAACACCGACATAACTCATTTCCCGATTTGCTACGTCGCCATCGTCAGCAAATAACAACGGTGTCATCCCAAAACGGGGCAGGGCAGGATCAGCATTCGGTCGTTCTTCGTTCTTGGCAGCTTTCAGCAATTCGAATCCACTGACCAATTCATGTCCGGCTGATTTTGTCTTGACAACAATATCACGAGCCGCCGCTCCACCCCAATTAGGGCTGATCTTGGTGCTGTACCACCAGCCTTCCAACGTGATCCCGTTGGCACCTTCAAGCCTGATGCTGATGTCCTGTTCGGTTTCACTCAGGTTGTCTACCTCAATGTCCATGTCCAAGGCATACGATTCCTCGGCCAGACTGTAAGAACGGCTAATCCGCAAAGCACTGCCACCGACGGCCGCCATCTCTGCCTGCGTTAACTCGACCGTGAATGAAGCCGCTGCGTCCTTCGAAGTGGCGTCTTTCGAAGTGGTGTCCCAATTCAATTCCATCGGATTGGTCAAACCAGGCAGCGAGATATTCGTTGCACCAATCTTTTTCTTGTTCACTTGTGCCAAAGTCAACAAACATGACAGCCGGGAAAGATTGCCGATGATCTGGTCCGGCCCGCCATCCCGCGCTAAACGCATGAGATCGAGGGGATGTTCCGTCAGAACCGCCTTGAGTGTCAGAATTGATCCCGAACGGTTCACCTCAACTTCGATGCTTTGGCTGGGTTGCGTCGCGGACATCATCGTCACCAAATCATCTCGCATCGCGACAACTTTGCCGTCGATGCCGACAATCACATCTCCAACCTGAAGACCGGCGATCTCGGCAGGCGTTCCTGGCCCAACCACATTCACGCTCACGCCGTCCGTGTCGGTCAAATCGGAACCGGCAAAGTACCCGAGATAACCACTGCTAACGTCGACCCTGCGATACTTCAACCCGCCGCTACTTTCTCTCTCAGTGAGTTCAAGACGTTCGACACCGCCGCCCTTGCTGCACAGAGTTACCAGCATGTAGTAACCGGCCTCAGGGTCCATCGACCCGACTGTCAGCCACTCCGATTTTTCTGGTCTTGGGGCAGCAACCTCGGTTACCGTGTCAGCTCCGTCGGTTGATTCCGTCGGATCGCTCTCAGGACTCCCGGATGCTTCACCTGCCTCTTCATCCACAGCTGGAACACCGGCTTGATCAACCGCGGGCGCTTCAGCAACGACAGGATCCTGATTTTCCTGCGGAGGAGCAAACCTCGACCGCAGTGTGATGTACACCAAGAAAAACGCCGTTGAAGCGACGATGAACGTGAGCAGACGACGTTCCACAATCAGTCCCAGTTCTAGCGGGGATTTAGGGCAAGACAAAGCTGCATCGCAGACTTCGGCCGAATCCACGAATCGCAGACATCGGCTGACATTTCAGTATTCTGGTCCCCAAAACAAATCTTGGGAAGGTGGAAGCCTTCAGGCATGACCAATTGCGACTAAAAGTGCGGCAACAGGTGCCTATCAAAGAAAATCACCCCATCTTCGATGGGGTGAAGTTAGCTTTTTTGCCGATGCAGTCACCTACAATCAGGGACGGGTTGCGACTTCCAGCGGAGGCACGACCCCCAAGTAAGCCATCAAATCGCTGATTTCCTGCAACGTCAGATCATCCAACAGTCCGCTGGGCATGATGCTGCTGGTACTCGGCAGAATCTGATCGATCTCCTTCTCCTGAATCAGGAACACCTCATTATTGGCATCACGCAATTCGATATTCTGATCGCTGCGTTGGCTTATCAAGCCACTGATCACCCGACCATCAAGAGTCAAAACCCGCTTGCTGGCGTACTGGTCGCTCACGACGTGCGTCGGAAAGAGGGTCGATTCAAGGATCTCGCGTTTCGTGTAGCGGCGTCCAATTCCCGAGAGTGATGGACCGATGGCCTCACCGTAGTTCCCGAATTGATGACACTGTGCACACTTCGCTTTGGTAAACGCAACTCGACCATGAACAGGATCGCCAAAACGACCCGTGTCACTTTCCAAGTACTCAACCAATTGCTCAAGGTCCCAGCGAGATTCGGCCGGATCGGGCAATTCAGCAGGCACACGATCCGGATTTGCATTCGCATACCATTTCTGCCACGGACGCATGGATGTTGCGGCTTTTTCAGGCCGCTGCATTCCTGTCCAATGCTCCAGCAATCCTTCAACATTTTCGAATCTCGAACCTTTCTTCTCTGCTCGGACACCCAGCAGAATTAACTGGCGAATTGCCATTGGATCGTCCGTAGCCACTTCAACTGACCGCAAAGCCTTGATGACTTCCGCAGCCGTTTCATCCTCCAATACGTTCAGGCTTCGAACCAGGTAGTCCCAATTGTCACCCTCGGGTTTTTGAGCCAATGCCATGGCTACCACGGCACGGCGTTCTGGCTCAGTACGCCAGAGCCCTCTCAAGTAAGCACTTGATGCTTCGTCTTTCGCCGTGGCAAACATCGCGACAATTCCTGTCCGAAGACGTCGTTCGATATCACCAGCCTTTGGATTGGCGATCAATTCACGATCGAGCTTGCGAAGCACTTCCGCGGTTGATGCGTCGATGGGTCGGGGCAATCGATAAATCGCTGCCAAGGCCGCATTTCGCCATACAGCACCCTGTTCAAGAATCGCCACAACGTCCTGATCCGAAAGAGACTTTGCAAAGTCACGTGTTGCATTCATCAAATACATGGACAAGGCATTCGATTTCGTATCATTTGCCGCATTCTCGTAGTACTTCAAAATTTGAAAACGTTGCTCCGCTGTCCAATCGTGCGAGAAGAACTGCAGGCACATTGCAACCAGAGTACGATTCTCTTCAGAATCATCACCACTAATGTATTCCAAAGCTCTTTCAGCGACATCATCTGCCTGAAGATAGGCAGCCAGACGAATCAACTCGTGATTCATGCGGGAGTCACCTGCAGGAAACTCCTCCGCAATCTGGTCTCGCAACGCAGTCACCTTTTCGGGTGCTATTTCTCCTCGATGAAGCGCTACCTGACAGAGTCGCAGCGTGTCGACAAAGTTGGCATCACTCAAGAATTCTGTCATCAGCTCACTGCATCGGTTCAAAACCTTCATGCAGGTTTCCTTCGTGGGATCCGCATTGACCAGTGCCAACATGCCAACCAAAGCAATACGCGGGTCGCTGTTAACAAGCACCTCATCCTGCCAAGTCTCGACAGGCATTTTTTCCAATAGTCGGCGGGCGACAAAAACAAGTATGCGGTCGTCGTCTGCGAGCAACGGAAGCAGATCTTCGGTTGTTTCTGGCAAGACATCGCTTCGCAACATTGCCTCACAAGCAACACGCTGAACACGAGGGTCACTGTCAGCGAGCATCGCGATCAGGCGTTTCTGACTTTGTGCATCGGGATGTAGTCCCATCATGAAAGCTGCTTTGGCACGCACCATCTCATTTTCTGCCTCACTCAGCTCCAATACCAAATCTTCACTGGGTACGGGTCCAAACAATTGCATCAGGTCCATCGCGCGAATGCGGTACTGGGCCGGGTTGTCCTTGCTGTAGGCAACACCCGCAACCAACTGCCCCCAATCCGCTCCAAGTTCGCGTTTGATCGATGCAATTTTCTGGCGAGCCCAGGCAGATTCCAACTGCGGCTGTCGGATCGCCGCAGCGACGCCGGTGCCAAGGTTCTTCATTCGATCTGGGATATCACCCTTGTAGACGACGCGATAAACACCACCAGCCGTGCCCCTGCCTCCGGTACAGAAATACATTCCGCCGTCAGGACCGACATCAAGGTCGGTAACATTCAATGGTTGTCCCTTCAGGAACACTTCACTGTCAGCTATGTATCCAGCGCCACGTTGCTTCAGACGCACATTCAAGATCCTGCCCTCGGACCAATCGGCCAGAAAAAGGGAATTGTGATAGCGAGCGGGGAACATGTAATGTTCGTAACAAACAGCCCCCGTTGGACTGCCCTTACCAGTTTCGAGCAGATTTGGCAGACGGTCATAGTAGTGTTCGGGCCACTTGGCCCAACCGGTTCGCCAGCCAAATTCGGCAGCTTCTGTGACATCAAAAAGGGCAGTTGGTCGATACCAAACGGTATCGACATCCGACTCCATATCGGCGTCGTGGATGAACAGTCCACCATTGGGATGGAACACCAGATCGTATGCGTTACGGATTCCACCAGCGACACGTTCAACGACGGAACCATCAGCATTGGTGCGGATCACGGTTCCTCCTGGAGCCTTGATCCCAAGACCATGACCGGCAGGGTCCTCGTAGCGAGGCAGTAAATCCCCTTCGTAAGTTTCCGGCAGAGTCTCTCCGGGGCCACCCTTGCCTGTGTATTGGGTATGACTTCCCAGCACGACGTAAATCATGCCGTCTGGACCCAACCGCAAACCGTGCGGGCCATGCTCACCAGCATCCCCTTTGAATTTTACGATCGCCGTGACCTGTTCCAAGGTTCCATTCCGATCTACATCAGTCAACCGATACAAAGCTGCCCCCTCTGGACCATCACCAGTAACGAACACTTCGCCGTTGAGTGCCAGAATTCCCTGGCATGATTTTACTTTGTCACAATAAGTCCGAACCTGCTCCGGAATACCGTCTTCGTCTTTATCAAAGACGAGCAGCAAAGGCCCATCTTCCTGTGACAGTATGATGTGACCAAATTCATTAAAAGTCATGGCGATGATTGAACCGACCTGGTCGTCACTGAGCACACGCTGAACTCCAAATCCCTTTTGAATCTGGAATCTTTCTCGCTGCTCCGTTTGCTGCTCGGCAACTACATCCACATCACGATCCCAAGGCACGGTATCGCCAAGCTTGCCAAAGGCTGCTGCTGAACCCCACAAGCGATCATTGAACAGAACCGTTTCCCACAGTGGGCTTTCCTTGGTGCTGGTCCGCCATGAAGGGCTGCTGCTAAACGTGAACCACTTGTCTCCACCACTGGGGCGTATTGAAACTCGTGCTGCCATCGCTGCAGTGTTGCCGTGCGTGTTGACCACGCGAACAGCAACAACATTACGCCCCACCTCTAGGTAGTTCGTGATGTCATATTCCTGCATCTGGCGGGCAGAATTCCCCTGACCAATGGACTTGCCATTCACGAATACTTCGTACTCGTCGTCGGCAGCGATCTCAATTCGACCAGCCGCTTTCACCCGAAGGTTGATTGGCTTGCGGAATAAACAGACCTCGCCTTTGGGGACTTCAACTCCCATTCGGCTTCCGTTTTTCCAGATCCACTGAGCCTCTTCAGCAGAAACTTCGAATACGTTGGCAACCATGCAGGTGGCAACGACAAGAAAGATACAAAATGAGCGGATGGAGCCTTCCATGGCAATTCTATAAATCGGAGGAACGTAGCGGGTCCACTAGACGGTGGGAGATTAGGCCCCTTGTCGCGTTGAACGCAAGATTGATCCTGTAAATTACTCGTCCCACCCATGGGGAATGCGCCAACCACTCACGAGGCCATCTGCCGCGAGCCCAAAAAAACAGGGAACATTGAGCGTTGAGCCAAGGCAAAAGCGAAAACGAAAGCAAATAACAGCACAAATGGGCGTCTCAAAGAACGGTTGCAACGCAGCCCCCCGGCCACGGCGAACTATATCATTGTCGTTCGTTAGCATCTTCTCCAATGCAAGCAAATAGATTCGAAGTGAAAGGAACTCCGATAATACTGGCGAACTTCCAATTTCCACCAGTCACCTCTGGCCTCGCGGCAGCAACCGCACAGAGGTATCTCACAAGCCGCAGATCTAATCTCATGACGCCATGAATCGCATGGATTCTGGAACATGGATTCTGGAACATGGAATCCACCTCAGTTGCGGGAAAACTTCGAACAACAAGACATTTGCTGCGAGCAAATCGCCTTGATTGACCAATTCGCTGATCAACCTAAATCCCCGACGCCAAACTTTTCCACCGCAATTCGCCTAGCCCATGCTGACAGCGAAACAGACTTCGCGCCTGTTTCTCGCAAGTTGACGCACCTGAACTTTGCTTGGTTTCCATGACACAATTCTGTCAAACCAGCTTTCAATCAGTTCGGCAGAGTCGTAGTCGCCAATTTTGAGGGTAATCAGCAGTCCCAAAAAGTCGCTCTGACGATGGGTCACGATATTCTGAATTATGGTCAGGGCCTGATCGGGTTTGACATTGAAGTCAACCAACAACCATTTTGCGCCGCGAAACTGCCGTCGCGGCAGATCATCGCCCCGCGCTTGAATGTGTTGAAAGTTGGGATGCTGCTCAATCCGAGGATCCATTTCAGCAGGATCAATTCCGATGACTCGCAACCCCAGTTCCAGCAATCTACCGCAAGTCCCACCGGGCGCACTTCCAATTTCGACCGCCAGATCGCCTGGTTTCAAGTCGAATCCACTCCACGTGATCGATTCTGCTGCTTTGTAGTAGGCCCGTGATATCGGGTCAAACCTGGGCTGCATTGGCTGCACAGCACCAGGCCAGCGGGTCGGCCAGATCGTCGCGTCATGGGTTCCCAGGAACCAATGGGATGGTTCGACCAGCACAAGATCGAGGACGCGATCACCGGGTTGAGCGATTCGATTCGCGGCATCGCATTTGAGCCAAGGGTCGCTGACACCTGCAAAAACCTCTCTGGCGACCGCCTCAGAAACCTCATCAGGACCTGGCTCAAACCCGAACCTTCCGATCGGCAAGCGATCCTTCGGCCAGACATGGAGTTGATCATAGCACCGGCCATGTGGATCATACGCGGCAAGTTTTTCAAGCACAGCCCGGACCAACTCATTGGCGTTGCTTCCACGCATCTGTCCAATGGAACGGGACGCAGCACGAACGAAAACCCCCGAGGGCAGCGGTACATCGCCATCATGCTTGGCAGTAACAAAACCTGGCCTTGAAAAAGCCAACCGCCAGCCCTCTTCGGCGATTTCAGTTTTGACAACATTCTCGGCCCCACAGGCACAGCACAGCATCGCAAACGTTGGCTTTGTCATGGCTTAACCTTGCTGTCCCGAGTCTCGCGAAATTTCATAACGCGTTGTTTAACACCGGGAATCAAACGACCTGCATTCTCAAAATAGAGTTTTCGCAACACTTCATCTGGCAAATGCAGACCATGTATCTGCCACATACCCTGAGGCGGTGGAACCTTTTCACTATAGGCAAATGACTCGTCTGCTGTCTCAAAGAACCGCCAATTGATGTGCAGACGCATCTCAGGCCAAGGCCCATCAGTCCCAAACAGGATTCGATCCGAATAACGGATCAGAAACTTGCGTGCAGTATAGGGCTGCCTTCCCAGTTCGGAGATGCGTGATGCTGTTTCTATCCAAAGATTAGGATAAAGATCGAGCCACTTTCCCACGACTGCAAGATCTTCCGGATTATTCGCGACGTGGGCGCCGATGAACTGGGTCTCTGGATGCTTGGCGACAACCCGATTCCGGGCAGCCAACAGATCATTACGAGAGGGGTAATCATCACCATGAAAACTCCAGTCAGGGTGTCGGCTCAATTCCTCCCAACGCTCATTGAATTCATCGATGGGTTCAAAAAAGGCTGCTGGATCTGCGGTATGGATAATCACCGGAATCCCAAGTTTGCCACACGCCTGCCAAATGGGATCGAATCGCGGGTCATCAATGGCAATGAGGGAACCGTCGGGATTCCGATACTCAAGTCCAAAACGCTTGAACAACTTGAGTCCGCTGACTCCTTTTTCAACAGCGGCATTCAACTGTTTTGCGGTTCGCTCTGCAAATCCTGCACGATGACAGGCCCATGATGCGGGGTCATCCTGCTGACCGTCGCCACGCCAATCGATGTTGGCAAAGATAACAAACCGATCACGATATTTGCTCCACAGAAACCCCATATGTTCTTCCAGACGCCCATTCAGATTCCCATCCAAAGAGGCGCAGACCGCAATGTCATTTCGATCCATCACCGCAACGTAGTCATCGAGAGCTTGCTCGCTGCTTCGCAGCTTAAAGTAAAAATGCGTATGCACGTCGGCAACGGGGAAGGCTGCCTTGCTTCTGAGATGCTCGCTGACTTGCAACTGCGTTTTTGGCCGAAAATTCTTTAACAGCAAATCCCGACCGCCCCGACCGTCGAGCGGTTCTGCCTCAGGGGGAGACTGAGCGTGCAGCACGCCTCCGAACGCAAGAAAACCAAGCAGGAGTCCTCGACCTGTCACCTGACGTAGTTTCGCTACAATGAGTTGAAAGGACTCTGGGTGGATGTCTCGCGAGTTCATTTTTGTATCAAAATTAGGTGGCAACGGTCCGTTCTCAGGTTCAATTCCTCTCAAAGATCAACGGCAGGCGTGAACAACAACTCACACGACCCAACCGAACATCAAACGCTGGGCGGCCAGACAACCAGCAAAAAATTATCGCTGGAGGCGACAACGCCGCCAGCAGATGTCCCCGGCTATCGCCTCACCCAATTTCTCGGGGCTGGTGCTTTCGGACAAGTTTGGGTTGGCCGTGACCTCAACACGGGACGGGATGTGGCCGTCAAGTTCTATCTGCACCGGGGTGGAGTCAACTGGTCCTTGCTCAGTCGCGAGGTCAAGAACTTAGTCCAAATGTCCGCTGATCGGTATGTGGTACAGGTTTTGGAAGTTGGCTGGGACTTCGATCCCCCCTTTTACGTCATGGAACTGGTTCGTGGTGGGTCGCTCGAGGATCTGCTCAAGACACGCCAATACTTGCCAGCAGACGAAGCAGTCGAAATGTTCCGCAAATTGTGCATTGGCCTAAATCATTGTCATTCCAAAGGAGTTCTGCACTGCGACTTGAAACCAGCCAACATCCTGTTGGGTGACGAGCAGGAACCTCGCTTGGCCGACTTTGGACAAAGCCGCCTGTCCAACGACCAGACCCCGGCTCTGGGAACCCTGTTTTACATGGCCCCCGAACAAGCCGATCTGACATCTTCGCCTGACGTCAGATGGGACGTGTATGCTGTCGGTGCCATCATGTACCGCCTGCTCACAGGAAAGGCACCTTACCGCGAAGACCGCTTTGTCCAGCAACTCGACACGGCTGGCTCGCTCAAGAAACGCCTGAAACAATACCGAGATTCGATTGGGTCCAGCCCACCTCCGGAAGCGCACCTGGAAATCGCTGGCGTTGACCGTGCGCTAGGCAAGATTGTTTCCAAATGCCTGAAACCAAACCCTGAATACCGTTATGACAACGTACAGCAGATTCTGCAGGACCTGCATCGGCGGGACATAGCACGCGCGAAACGCCCCTTGATGCTGTTGGGGATCGTTGGCCCAATTTTGGTCCTGTTGGCCACCTGTTTCTTTGGAGCTCGCAGCATCATCGAAGCCCGCAAGAGCACACTCATTGCGTTGCGTACAGAGGCAAATGGCAGTAACGAACTGGCAGCAACATTCGCAGCAAGAACGCTGGAAAGCGAGATCGAACGATACTTTCAGGTCACTCGTGCTGAAGCCACTCGGCCCGATTTCATCGAGCAATTGACAGCGACACTTCAGTCAGACGAAGTGGTATCTGCACTCGATGCAATTGTCGACATGGGCACACCAATAAAGAGCCATGACGCGACAGCAGCACGCGAGCAGTTACTGGACGTTGCTGAACGCATGGAACTGGACGAACTGCTGCAAAATCGACTGTCCCGCTACACGCTTCCCGAACCGATGTGGCGTCGCCCTCGTCTGGCAACCATGTTTGTCACAGACGCACACGGAACGATCTTGGGAATCGCCTACCAGCAACTGGTGAGCCGTGAAGAAAACAGTGCTGGAAAAAACTTCAGTTACCGGACCTACTTTCATGGCGGGCGCGTCGACAAACCGAAAGACACAACCAACATCAGTGAGATGTTGCCGATATCTTCGACACACCTTTCAGCTGCCTTTCCAAGTACAGCGACTCGCCTCTGGAAAGTCGCCATCAGCACCCCAATTTATCTGTCCGAAGATCGCAGCAAACCCGATGCAATCTTCGTCACAACTGTGAATTTGGGGGACTTTGAACTACTGCAAAGCAAAGAAGGATCCGACCAGATCGCAGTTTTACTGGAAGCGCGGAAGGGCCCCGAACAGGGCACCATTCTGCAGCACCCATTGATGGATACACGCCGAAAAGCAGGAATCAAGTCCGAGGGACAGAAATACCAGATATCGCAAGATTTGATGCAACGCCTGCTGTCGGGTAGCGACGTCGACTACCAGGACCCACTGGCAACAGCGATCGATGGTGACGACTACCAAGGTCCCTGGATCGCAGCGGTGCAACCTGTGGCGGTGCCGCACGATGAGATAGAAGAGGATGACACGAGTCGGCTGACGGACCCGTCGGAACCACCCATGACATTACCAGACAATTCTGTCAGTCAAGCAAAGGAGAAAGCGACCGACCTGCTTGTCTTGGTGCAGTACAGGCTCAAAAAGGTCAACTCACCCGTCTTCGAGATGCAAGCCGCTCTACTGCGTGAAGGCTTAGCCGCCATTATCTCAATCCTCATTGTCACTTTAACCCTGTGGTTCTTTGTTCAACGGGTCGGCAAAACGAATCGCGAAACAATCGGACCGCCGAAGAAAAGCGACAAGAAAACGGTCGCTGAAAACCCTGCGAAAACCATGACACTGCGTTGACGCCAATCGCCCGATGCGAACGAAAAAGGCATCGGTAGAACATGATGTGGGATTCCCCATGTTCAGAATCATGTTGTTTGCAATTAGATTTTTTCGCTCGGTCCGTTCACAGACCTGACAACATTTAGAGGGAAGCCATCACTGCGGCTCGTTGATAACGTTACGCAGCATTTCCCCCGTCAATACACGGCGACAAGCTTCGGCACCCTTGCGCCGCATGTCAGCCAATCCTTCCTCGCAGTAGAACGCCGAGTGTGGATTGATGATCAGACGCTCATGCGCCGGGTGATCTGGATCGCGCCAGGCAACAAGCAGGGGATTCTCTGGACTGGGGGGTTCCTCGGCAATGACGTCGATCGCTGCCCCTGCCAAACGGCCTTCAGCAAGAGCGGCGGGAATCGCGTCTGTATCAACAACATCGCCCCGGGCGGTATTCACTAAATAGCTTCCCATCGGCAACCAACTCAGTGTTTTCGCGTTGATCATGTGGCGGGAATGTTCATTCAACGGGCAATGCAAACTGAGCACAAAAGAGTCACGCATCAGTTCCTCGAGAGACTCGACACGCGTTACACCGATAGCCTTGTCATAACCATCCGGCTTGAACGGGTCGTAAAAGCGAACATCCATCCCCATGGCTAGCGCGCGGCGAGCGGTCGCCGTGCCAATTCTTCCCAGGCCCACAATTCCAAACACACGCCCACGTTGTCGATGCAACGGTGACGCAACGTGGTACATCCAGGGATCTGGATGGGAACGCATTCGCAGATTGTACAGATTGATTCCGCGTGTCAAAGCAAGAGCCATCCCAATGGCCGAATCCGCAACTTCTTCGGTTCCATAATCAGGGACATTGGCAACGGGAATCCCTCGTTGAGCAGCAACCGCATGATCAACGTTATCAAAACCGACCCCACATCGAACAATCAATTTGCAATTCTGCAAGCGATTGATTGTCTCGCCAGACAGTGCCAGATTGTGGTACAGCATGACCGCATCAGCCGAATCGATGTGACCAAAGAGTTCGCGTTCGTCATAAGCATCACATGCCTCCACAGTGGCGACCCCATCCAATACTTGACGCTCAATCTCCAGCGAATCATTGATAAAATCAGTGATCACAACTCGGTGCTGTTCGGTTGACATTTTGTTTCTTTACCTCGTAACTGAAGTTATTGTTCCAACGCGATGGGGTTTCGCACGTGTCCTGCCGATCAGTCATCGACAGCCGAATGCAAGGGCGAGGACGCGCGACCTAGCGAACGCTCTTCCCCCAGGCGAGTTTCATCCTATTTCCTGATCTTCTTCCAACAGGAGGTACTTGGCGTGGGTTTGCTTTACACAAGTTTTCCAGTCAGACAGTGGGTCCGACAGTCCACGGAATGAATTCATGATCCCCGAACCCCTGAATCTCACTGCAGGTTTTCTGACCGCTGGCGACGCGCAACGCAAATTCAAAGAACTCGTCCCCGACACTCTGTAAATCATGTCCTTCAAGGATGCATCCCGCGTTCAGGTCCATATCTTCCCCCATTCGCTTATAAAGATCTGTGTTCGTGGCGATTTTGATGACCGGACTCGGCTTGCAGCCATAGCAACTGCCACGCCCGGTGGTGAACATTACCAGATTCGCGCCGCCGGCGACTTTGCCGGTCACACTAGCCGGATCAAACCCGGGTGAATCCATCACCACAAGGCCACGGGTATCCATCTGCTCTCCATAATCAAACACTGCCTCTAACGCGGTAGACCCACTCTTGGAAACAGCACCGAGCGATTTTTCTGTAATCGTCGTCAGTCCTCCAGCCTTGTTGCCAACCGACGGATTGTTGTCAAGTTGGCCACCGTAATGGCCCACATACTCTTTCCACCATTCAATACGTTCCAGAAGTTTGCGTGCGACGTCAGGTGACCGACTGCGTCTGACCAATAGGTGTTCGGCACCATAAAGCTCGGTAGTTTCTGAAATCACCGATGTTCCACCACAGGCCACAATCCTGTCCGAGACGACGCCCACCGCCGGATTCGCGGTCAAGCCCGAGTAACCATCGCTGCCACCACACTCGACCGCCAGACTGAGATTGGATGCGTCGGCAGGTTCACGTTCAAACTGGTTGGCACGATCCAGAACCTGCTCAAGCAGGGCATCTGCCTTTTCGATTGTTTGCCGGGTGCCACCTTCGCTCTGCATCGTCAACATCGGAATCCCGTCGTCACGGGTCAGTTGCTTGCCATCAGGAGCGTACAGGGAAACGATGCCATGATGCTGGCTGAGGTAACCAGCTGTCGTTTGTTCGCACCCCAAACCAACGATCAAACAGCCGCCGACATTGGAATGTTTCGCATAGCCCGCCAGCACGCGACCGAGCATTTGATGCTTGAGTCCGTTGTACTCGAGCGCACATCCCGTCGTATGCGTCACGGCAAAGACACCATCCACATTGGGCCAACGCTGCATCCGCTCCGAATTGAATCGTGCTACAACCTTATGACACACGGTCGCGCTGCAGTTAACCGTCGAAACGATTGCTACGTAATTCCGAGTCCCAACCCGTCCATCGGGTCGATGGAAACCATCAAATTGACGAGAAATCTTGCTGGGCGATTCCGGTGGATTGATCCCGCTCAAATCATCCGAAACGACGTGATGATCGGTGAGATTGTGCGTGTGAACGTGGTCTCCGGGTCTGATTTCGTTCGTCACCAGCCCGATTGGCTGCCCGTACTTGACGACCGATTCTCCCGAACGAACCCTGCGCAGAGCAAGTTTGTGCCCCGCCGGGATATCGCTGGCGACCTTCAGGTCGCCGCCGGCAATCTGGATAATTTGGTGCCGGCTCAGCGGTTCAGTAGCAACGGCTACGTTGTCGCTGGGGTCCAGCCAAATGAGTCCAGATTTGTGAGCTCCCTCGGTCATATTTGCTTCCCGGTGCGTCAAACTTGCCACCGTGAAACGGCAGAAAGCGTGATTTGAGTGGTTGGTTTTCGCATTGATCCTAAAAACTTGGAGCAAGGAAGTCTTGCCCATGGTTCCTGACGCCAATCTTGGTGCTTATATTTCGCTCTTCGCAAACCTGTTCCCCGCGACCTCACAGCGAAACCAATTCGATGAAGATCCACGAATATCAGGGTAAAGAGTTATTTCGCCAAGCCGGTGTACCGGTTCTGGAGGGAATTGTAGCTACTACGCCCGAGGAAGCCGTCGCTGCCTACGAAAAACTCGGAGGCGTTATTGCGGTGGTCAAATCACAAATCCACGCCGGTGGTCGGGGAAAGGGAACGGTCCTCGACAATCCCAACCAGAACGGGGTGGTGGTTTGCAAGAACGCCGATGAGGTACAAGCCACCGCTGCGGGTTTACTCGGAAAGACGCTGGTGACAATCCAGACCGGCCCTGAAGGCAAGACAGTCAACCGAGTGTTCGTCGAGGCAGGCTGCGACATTGCCCGCGAACTTTATCTGGGGATTGTTCTCGACCGAGCCTCTTCCAAGCCGGTCCTGATGGCCAGCACCGAGGGAGGCGTCGAAATCGAGAAAGTCGCCGAAGAAACCCCTGAACTGATTTTCAAAGAACACTTCGATCCAGCGATCGGGCTCGAAGGTTTCCAGGTACGTAAGCTTTGCAAGAAACTTGGAATTTCCGGTGCCGCCGCCAAGGCAGCCTCCCGATTCATGCCAGCGATCTGCCGGTTTTTCGTTGACTACGACTGTTCGCTCACCGAAATTAATCCGCTGGTGATCACCGGTGACGATCAGATGATTGCTCTTGATGCCAAAATCACCTTTGACGGAAACGCCTTGTTTCGGCACAAGGAATTGCTGGAACTAAGGGATCTTTCGGAAGAAGAACCGAGTGAAGTCCGTGCCAGCGAATCCGGACTCAGTTACGTCAAGTTGGAAGGCAACATTGGCTGTCTGGTTAATGGTGCCGGTTTGGCCCTGTCGACCATGGACATCATCAAGTACCACGGTGGTCAACCAGCCAACTTTCTGGACGTTGGGGGTGGAGCGAATGCAACACAGGTCACCGAAGCGTTTCGCATCTTGCTTTCAGATCCTAAATGCAAGGGTGTTTTGGTCAATATTTTTGGTGGCATTGCCCGATGCACAACAATTGCTGACGCCTTGATTCAGGCCAGCCAAACCGTTGGCTTCAGCGTCCCGCTGGTAGTGCGACTCGAAGGCACCGAGGTCGAAGAGGGCCGAAAGATGCTTGCCGACAGTGATGTCGACATCATCAGCGCAACGGACATCAACGACGCAGCAAAGAAGATCGTCGCCGCGGTTGGTTGAGTACCTGAACTCAGCAACGCAGCACTAACAAGACACTCCGAATCAACCCCCCATTCATTCCCAAAACGATTCGAACATGAGCATCCTGGTTGACGGCAACACGAAAGTCATTTGTCAAGGCATCACTGGTAATGCGGGGACTTTCCACACACTCGGCTGCCGAGAATACGGAACCCAAATGGTCGGCGGCGTAACACCCGGCAAGGGTGGCCAGAATGTGGAAGGCATTCCCGTGTTTGACACGGTTGAGGAAGCTGTCGGCAAGACGGGAGCTGACGCGACCATGATCTTTGTCCCCCCGCCTTTCACCGCAGACGCCATCATGGAAGCTGTTGACGCGGGAATCAAAGTCATCGCTGCAATTACCGAAGGAGTGCCAGTCCTCGATATGGTGCGGGTTTATGAAAAGGTGCGTGCCAGTGGCTCCGTTCTGATTGGGCCGAACTGCCCAGGCCTGATCACTCCTGGCGCCTGCAAAATGGGAATCATGCCTGGATACATTCACAATCCAGGCAAAGTTGGTGTGATGAGTCGCAGCGGCACATTGACCTACGAAGCTGTATGGCAAACCAGTAATCTGGGCCTCGGCCAAAGCACTTGCGTTGGCCTTGGGGGTGACCCCATCGTCGGCACCAGTTTCATTGATTTGCTTGCTCGCTATGAAGAAGACGAACAGACCGAAGCCATTTTGATGATTGGGGAAATCGGTGGATCGGCAGAAGAGGAAGCTGCAGCCTTTGCAAAAGCAAATGTGACCAAGCCAGTTGCCGCCTTCATCGCGGGCCGAACGGCACCTCCCGGTAAACGCATGGGACACGCAGGGGCAATCATCAGTGGCGGAAAAGGCACGGCCGAAGAAAAAGTTGCCGCCCTTGAAGAGGCTGGTATTGTCGTCGCACCGACTCCCGCCGAAATGGGCGACGCTGTGGTCAAGGCAATCGCAAAAAAATAACCTCGCTTCGGTTTCACTAACACAATCTCAGTGATTTCCAAGTTGTGTTCTCTGATTTCGCAGTAGCGATTCCACAGCAGCGTTCAGCATGTGATCGATGGCTCTTGCGCTGTCATTCACCTCATGAGGTACACCGTAAAGTAGGCCATCAGGCATCCTCGAGCGGTCCACAGGATCGTCCGTATCCAATTGCTGGACACAAGCCTTCGGAAAGTCCTTTCGTCAAAACCATGGACCAATCGCTGATGGCAGGGAATCTGCAACAGCAGGGTCGACAACCAGATCAATACAATCAGCCCAACACCAACAACTGCGGCCCAACGCGGTAGGATTTCCGGAGTTGAAACAACCAGCAGTACGGCGGTTGCCAGTTCAATCAGCATCGGCAGAAAAACAATCGGAGTGATCAGCCGATTATGATCGGCCTCGTATTGCTGAAACTGTTCCTCACCCACTCGATCAAACATGTTGTAATGCACAATCTGGACCATCCAGATCAGCCCAACCATGTACCACGTGGCAATCAGATTGACGACCAAGAATATTGATCCATTCATTCAACTGACTCAAGTCGGTCGTAACCCAGGCTATAGCGAAGACACTCATTGAGATCGTCAAAACGGAAATGGTACCCCGACTGAGTCAGCTTGCCGGGTTCCACTCGTGTACTAGACAGCAACAAGGCATCAGCCATCTCTCCCATGGCTGCACGCAGCATGAAGGCGAATGCCGGAAAAATCGCGGGGCGACCGATGACCCGTCCCAATGTCTTTGCAAAGTCCCTGTTGGTGACAGGATTTTTAGAGACCAGATTAACCGGGCCGGACAAACCGGGTTCGGCCATGGCGTGGTAAATCGCCCCCAGAACATCGTCCAGAGCTATCCAACTCCACCATTGCTTGCCATCGCCCAAAGCACCACCAGCAAACTTTGCCGGGATCAGCATTTTCTTCAGCGCTCCGCCATGCGGCGACAGCACCACCCCGAATCTCGCGTTGACCACGCGAATCCCGGCATCCAGGGCTGGCTGGCAAGCTGCTTCCCAATCCCTTGCGAGTTCCGCCAGAAAGTCATCTCCAATCGACGAAGACTCATCAAGCAATTCATTTCCACGGTTACCATAAATCCCGATCGCTGAGGCGCAGATCAGCACTTCGGGTTTTCTGTCCAAGCGTGACAATGATTCACAAAGCGATCGTGTTTTATCGACGCGGCTCGTACGGATCTCGCGTTTGACTGCATCGCTCCACCGACCAGATGCAATGCTCTTGCCGGCCAGATGGACAACCACATCCGTTCCGGACAATCGATCTGCATCACCAGACCAGGCGGCGATGGCTTCTGGAGTATCAGAACGCTTCCGGACAATGGGAACAACCTGATGCCCGAGCAAAGTTAACATCGCCCCGAGTTGGTTACCCACCAAACCTGAACTACCAGAAATTGCGACGCGTTTCTTCGACATTGGATGATCGGCATGAAGCGATAAATCATCCTGCGTAACCCGGTGTCGGTAAGCGAACATTGACTCGATTTTTGCCAACACAGCGCCGCTGCCGAGTGCGGCGCCAACAGGCCCAAGCGGCAACTGAAAATCGATCTCGTCCGTCAGCAAAGACTGGCTGCCCGCCGCTTGAAAGACATGTCGATGATCCCAAACCGCAAATGGACCTGAAAGCTGAGTGTCAGCAAATAAATGCGGCGGATCGTATTCTGTATGCTTAGCAACACACTTGATGGGTACTCCCATCAGCGAAGTCTTCAGAACAACCCGGCTACCGACTGCGAGACTGTTGTCACTACTTTCGATTGTGACAGACTCCCAGGGCGGGATCAGCCTTTGCAACGCACCCGGGCGTTCGTGATATGCAAACGCTTCTTCCACCGAAACTGGCAGCGTTGAAGATGCAACGTATTTCATGTCATGCTCTTGCGTTGGTTCCATGTCGGCACAGGCGCGACAACTCCCAATACTCTTAGAAATGGTCAAGCCGGCGTGTATTGAAGCCGTCGTTCATTTCCAATGCCCAAAACGATTCTTTTTTTCGCCGGGGAGCTGTGGAGGCTTTGCATCGAGCGTGGAAATACCCTCGCTATACAACATCTCGCCGCTGTAACCATCATAAAATGTGACCACGACCTGGGGTGCATCGTAGGCCAGAAATTGATAGCCAGCACCTTTTGGCTTACCCGCTTTTACGATGTTATTCACTGTAATAACCGAGTACACCGTATGCCGTTGCCGCAGATAATGCACATTATCGGGATACCCACCGAGCCACTTGATTTTGATTGTGCGGCCTTCGCTGTCAAACCAACCTCCCAACGGAGGCAACCCTGCAGTGCCGATGGGGTGATTAGCCGAATTGACAGGTGAAACCAGAAATTCCCAAACGTTGTCGGTGATTTGCGCGGCCACTGGGTGATGAACATCACCCGTCAGCAACAACACCGGTTTCTCGAGCTGATCCAGCACCTCTGTCAACTCTTCCCGCTCATGAACATAGCCACAATAGCCATCTCCTTTTGATTCAGTGCCTTCACCACGGACGTGATAAGCACTGTGGTAAATGAACCAAGGATCAGGAGAAATCACGAACAGGAATTCGGCTTTACTGTTCTGAACGGTCTCAAGAAACCACTTTTTCTGCGTGTCTCCAAGCACATGTCGATCCGGGTCGCCGGCATGATCGACACCCTTGAATTTGGTTCTTTCGCCCCTGGTATCGAGAAACAGGAAATGGCAGTTGCCCACCACTCGATCAAAGTAATGATGCGTTCCGATGCTATAGGGAGCCTCATTGGAAACTTGAGCTGCTGGTTCAATTTGCAGGTGGGTCGCATCAATGATTCGCTTCACGCGATAGACGCCCACATTCTTGCCACCACGGGTTATCAATTTCGGTTTGGCGACTCCTTTAAAAAAAGGCCCTACGTGCAATGTGCTGACCTGTTGCAGGTCGATCTTTGTGAAGTCCGCCTCGGGATCATGCAGGATGTCCGAGCCACCCTCAAAAGCTGCTTTCCCAAGGACAACACGACCTCGCTGCGGACGATCACCGTTGGCCCAGTCGGCATAATACTGCCAAACGCGTATCGCTGGATCTCGAACCAGATAGTTGCCGTCGCCCAGTCCGACCTCGCCGCTACCGTCGATATTGTCTGTGACCTCGTGGTCGTTGTACATCGTCATCATCGGAACGTATCGCAACAGTCGATTCAGTGAACGTCCTCGATTCAGATAAAGTTTGTAGTTATTTTCGATTCCGGCAGATGAACCATCGAGCGTCTCCTCGTAACTGTAGTCTCCGTTAACCACATGAAAGGATACGCGATTGCGATGCTTCTCCCAGATGGTGTCGAACGCTGGTGGGCTCGGATAGATCCCATATGTTTTCCCGGGTGAACGCTGCCTCTGGCAGGCACCAATGGAAAAACTGAAATTGAATTTCCCTGCGGGATTAAACGGATGCGCATAGCTCTCATGATCCGGTAATGTGCGAAAGCTAGGCCACGGATCCTTGAATCCCGAACGCAAATCAATGATCTCACCATCAACACGAACCGCGTAAGCGTACTCCGTATTGGGCACCAACCCGTCGACTTGGACATACCCCGTAAAATCTT
Source organism: Rubripirellula sp. (assembly GCA_028823035.1). Classification (GTDB taxonomy): domain Bacteria; phylum Planctomycetota; class Planctomycetia; order Pirellulales; family Pirellulaceae; genus Rubripirellula. Next base: position 14,512 of record JAPKCI010000030.1, on the reverse strand, counting down.
CTCCTGGAACTGTCCGTCCCCGACTTACCTTGGCAACATCAAAGGGTGGACGATTGGGACGAGTGAGCACCTCAAATTCGATCTCAGAATCCGCTCGCAGCCAAACGCGAATGGAGTCTTTGGTCAAATCACCCAAAACAGGCCCATGGGTCACTGCCGTGCTCTGCTGGGGAACAACGTGATTGGCAACCGGATCAGGCCAACTCAGATCCTGAGCTGCGGCGACAGATGGCAACATCAAAAGGCAACACCAAATCATTTTCATCAAGGCAGACACTCCCCAACTTCATTTACAAACCCGTTCAATCGACCCCACCAAATCGCTAACTTACCACCTCGTCACGCACTGAGATAGATTTCATCAAAGAGGGATCCAGAAACGGTTGTCCGATGACGAAGGTAGATTCCCCAAAGAACATCGGTTTCTCGGCACATTCACTGCGTGCCTTGCATGTTGAATGAAGGAAAAAGAGCGTCGAACACCGACATCATCACGGTCTCGAACACACGCGGCGTCAGGCATCCAGGATTGACTGGATTGGCTTCCCCTCACAACGTTTCATGGGGCGTCCAACCGGCGTCTCCAATTCTTCTTGATAGTCGACGCCGAGTGAGGTCAGAACCGTTGCATGCAGATCAGCAACGGTGACAGGGTCAACGATATCGGCAAGTGGATCATCGGAATTCAGTTTGGGGTTTGCCGCAGTAGCACCGTGAACGGCCCCTTTTCGAATCCCGCAACCGGCTAATAGTGTTGAAAACCCATGTGGCCAATGATCTCGGCCCTCGGCAGGATTGATGCCTGGAGTGCGTCCGAACTCGCCGCCACAAACGACGAGTGTTGAATCGAGCAAGTCCCGCTCTTCCAGTCGTTTCAGCAGGGCAGCCAAGGCAGGGTCGAGTTTTTCACAAGCCGACGACTGCAACGAATGGTTCGTCAAGTGCGAGTCCCAGCCCCCCAACGTGACCTCAACACAGCGTGCCCCGACTTCAATGAGACGTGATGCGGCAAGCGCACCACGACCAAAAGCGGTGTCTCCAAAAGACTCGAGTACTTCTTCCGGCTCCACTGACACATCGAAGGCATCCAGTTGTTCGCTCGACATCATATTGAGAGCAGCGTTGGTCGCTGTTTGATGCAGCGTTCTTGTCTTCTCTACCTGTTTTAATCTTCCCCTGCGGAACTCACTCTCTACCACGTCGTAAAGATCCGTCACTCTTTGATCGAAGCGAGCTTCCGCGACAGACCGGCGAATATCAGGAACAGGTCGCGCGGGATCATAAATTTTGAAGGCATCATAAGCTGCTCCCAGATAGCCACCACGCCCCGGTGAATTGCCAGGCACGATTGAAATGTGCCGGGGAATATCCGCACCAGCCTGATCGGCATGACAGAGCACAGCGCCCAGCGACGGATGTTTCAGCGTGGGATCGGGTCGGTAACCGGTTTTGATATTGTAAACGGCACGCTCGTGATCACCTTCCTTGCTGGTAACACTCCGAACCAGCGAAGCCAGATGCATTTGCTCTGCTGTACGTGGCAACAGATCAGCGATGTCCAAACCTTTAACGGACGTGCCAATTGTTGCCGTATCACCGCCGTAAACCCCACCTGGATGCGGATCAAAGGTTTCCAACTGACTGGGTCCACCCTCCAGCCACAACAAGATCACGCTTTTGGGCCTCGCGGGATCAGTCACGCCCTGATCGTCCGCCCAAGCCAACCGCCGAGCAATCGCCGACATCATCAGACCTCCGGCTCCGGCTCCGAGCAGGGTTCGACGCGATAAATGTGATTGAACATCACATAACCGACTGGAATTCGATTGGTCTAAAATTGCCATCGCTATTACCTGAGAGTTAATGATTCCATGCAAGTTCACTGCTATTGAGCAAGACCCAGAGCAGGTCTTCGATTGCTTCACTCGAATTCTCCGTGCAATCGATTCTGGAAACAAAATGCTGTTTTTCGACTGTCGTCGGATAGCGATTGAGAGCGCACAAATAGACCGTTTCAACCACGTGCGAGCTGTCACGTGCGAACATGCCAACGTGCGCTGACGTGTTCAGCAACGGATTAAAATCCACCAAATCGCCCAACAAATTTCCATTCATCATCAGCAGTCGCTGTGTGATGGTGATACTGTCGCTATTGAATTCATCTTCACCGATATCACCATATTGGGTGACAAAGTCATTCGCCCCAGTCAGCGTAATCAACTGCAGAAACAAGGACGAATCACGATCTGTTTTTTTGATACGTGCTGCCTGAATGATCGATCCCGCGACCTGTTCGGGCCTGAGACGCACCAGAGGAAACACGGCAAAAGCATGCTCGTGTTCGGGTGTGATCTCGAATTCGGCTCGGCTATCAACACGAAACGCTTGGGAAGCCGCAATCACACGAATCAGCCTTCTCAGATTGAAACCATGCGAGACGAAATCCTCTGCCAACGTGTTCAACATGGGATGGCAGGGTTCATCCAGCGGAAGATTGTCGACGGCATCCCCCATCGGTCGACCAAACATTAAAGCCCAAACATGGCTTACTGCCGCACGGGCTGCCTGCTGGTTCCTGGGATGCGTGACCCAGGTAGCCAAACGTTGACGAGGCTCGCCATTCTCGGGCAACAGTTCTGGAAGAAACGGGACACTCGCTTCAACATCGGTTTCCTGTTCCTCATCCAAGTACTTGTATGAGTAATCAACCTCGCCATTCCGCACGCCCTGCAACCCGCTGGTCTTGGCACTGGTAAAAAAGGCAGCGAGCTGGTGAAAGTCAGTCTGCAATCCTTCTCGCGGATTGTCTGCATCACCAAGGTTGACGTTTCCGAGGAAATCGTTGTGGCATTGCAGACAATCAATCCTCAACCCAAGGAATACGCGAGACGTTCGAGCTGCCAGTCGAATTGGATCGGCACTACCATCATTACTGTCGAAAGTCGCGGTCAGAAAATTGACCTGTGGCTTGTCGGTCCCGAGCCCCTCGGCCGTTAACAACTCCCGAACCAATCGATCGTAGCGTTCATTAACGGCGAATACCTCTGCTAACCAGATCCGGAACCTACGGCGACGATAGAGAATGAATTGCCCACCATCGGTTCCCACTAAAAAGCGACTCCAGCGTTCAGCCCAGTAGTGATGGAAACGCGGATCACCCAACAGGTTTTCCAGATGCACACGCTCACGCTGTGGCTCTTCCAATTGCTCCAAGACGCGAATCTCTTCAAGCGACAGACCATTGCCAACCAACGCCAGAGAAAGCCGGCGGCATACCGCAAGCCAGTTAGCGGAATCAGCACGCTCCAGCCCCAAACTCGTGAGCGATCGATTCCAGTCTTCGTCAATCTGCTCAACCGATCCGCGGGTCTCCCCATGCACGGCGTTGGCAATGGGCCGCGATTCTGAATCAGCAGAAGACCTGCGTTTACCACGTCTGGCTTGCTCCGACAAACCGGATACCAAATAGCCAAAGGCAAATAACACCAGCAATGCAAGCCAACTCCAACGCAGGCTGGCACTCGCTATTTTCTTAAGGTTGCTCATGGGGATCGAGCCTAGATTGGAGGATGCCTACTGTTGCTGAGGAATTCGCAAACCACAGCCTAATCTTGAGTCTCCCGCATAACAAAAGGACCACAGGCTTCCTTTCCCGGGCGGAAAGGAGATTTCACACGACATTTCCTAGCATTCGCCACCCTAAGATGCAGTTTCGTTCAGCGAACTCAGCAAACACGATTCTTTTCACAATCCATTGTAGCAGCCTAGTCGACAGGCCGCTCTTCCACGATTTGCCTGACTGCCACGCGGCGTCCACCCTCTGTAATGGAATCCCCGATGGCATCCAGGATGAGATGAGTGTCGATCGCTGCCTGCTGCCATTCCGCCAAAGGCTGCCCGCTGACCAAACGAGAAATCATGGCTCGTTCCTGACTGCCCTCGAAAGTGTGTCCCTCAACCTTGCCCGAGGCATCATGGATCCAGCACCGCGTTGGACGTTCAGCCCAAGGACGAGTGAAATCATCACAAATCAATGAAGCCGTGGTGCCTGCGACCTCGAACCACTTGCGTGTCGCGGTGTCGTAACCGCAGGAAACCGTCGCAGTGACACCGTCCGCCAACCACAACATCGCCGTTAAACGCTGTGGAACTCCTTCGCGGATCACCACATCAGCAGCAACTTCAAGGGGAAGCTTTTGAGAAGCAAACCGCACCAAACCGCAAACGTACCAGCCCAGATCCAGCACGCACCCGCCGCCCAAGGCCTTATCCAATCGGTGATCACCGGACTGGAATGGCTGGTAAAAAGACACCGCGGCACTGACATGCCCGACTTGGCCCAGTCGACCATCGCGAATCCAGTCACGCAAAGCGGTCGTCCGAGGATGATGCAACCATCCTGTCGCGTCCAGCCAACGGACACCATGACTCTGACACGCCAAGTCGATAGAAGATGCCTGTTTGGCTGACATCGCCAGTGGTTTCTCACACAACACATGCAAACCATGTTCGGCTGAAGCGATCGACCACTCCGCATGCATCGAAGGTGGCAACGAAATGTAAACCGCGTCGACATCATCCCGTTGCAGTAAGGACTGATAGCCTTCGACGGCTGCTGCTATCCCATATTGGTCCGCATACCAGCGTGCTCGCTCCGAGGTGCGACTGGCAATCGCTGTCACTTCCACACCATCGGTCGACTGCAGATCGGCAACCAGACGCCGTGTGATTCGTCCGGTACCAATCACGCCAAAACGTGTATTCTTGTCTGAGTCAGTCATAGGGTGAAGCAGTTATCAGAATCGATGGTCGGACGGGTTCGGAATCCGAATTCATCTCTACGATTCGAATCAAGGCAAGAACCAGTCTAGTAAACTCTGAACAAGCTTGTATCCGAGAAGACCGGCGACCATCGCGATCGCAATCGAACTTATCCATAAGGCGATATCGTACTTGACCGTCGGTAGCATCCGATAGTTCAGACGACGGTAACGAAAGTACAATGCCGCGAACACCACAATTACAAGAATAACGACCGTTGGAATACCACCCAGCACAATCATCAAAGCTGGTTGTTCCAGGAAAAGAAAAAGGCTGGCCCAGATGGCGGGAATGATCCACGCACAGATAGCGATACATTGGCGACGCTTCACCTCATCCCCAAAATCAAATAAACCTATCCGTGCAAAAGCATCAGAAAACATTCTGGTCCAGGCTGCAAGTGCCGCAAAGAGCGTGGAATAGAGCACCACGAAAGCTCCGACCACGAAAACCGACTTTGCCCAAGGACCAAGCGAGTCAGTGTACATCGCTCCGAGTGTACTGATCAATTCTGTGTTCTCTGGCACCATGCCCTGTCGATTCAAAACCGCCGCACCCAGCAGATAGAACATTACCGTCATCAGTGTATAGGCAAGCATCGCCAACATCGCATCCAGATACATGATACGAATCCAACCTTTGGCCCGATTTTCCCACTCAACAGAATCATTGCAGGGCCCCGCATAGGAGGCATATCCCTTCTCAAGTAGCCAGTAGTTGTAGGCCATGATTTCATCACCACCGACGCCAGTGATTCCGAACGCTCCAATCGCTATCAAGACGACCGCTTCCGGTGGAATACTAGGGATCAGTCCTGAGGCAAATTCATTGACCGAAATAGCAAACTCTGTCGTTTGCAAAGCACAGAGCGAAGCGATGGTAAACAGCGTAAAAACACCAATCATGATCAAGGACGCTTTCTCGATCAGCTGGTAGTACCCGCGGAAAACCAGCAACGACACCGAGACAGCCACCAAGTAGGTCACAAGGGAAAACATAAGAAAGTTGTCAGTGGTGTTCAGCGCAGGAACAAACTCACCAATTGCCAATACCACCGCACCAATAATTCCTCCCACCTGAACCATCTTGCCAAGCATCAACAAGAGCCATAGCCATATGGACCAATTCGCGTGCCCCAACCGCGGGCCAGGTAAACTGTTGAGTGAAGCCATCGTTGATTCACCCGAACAGATCGCATGCTTACCAAATTCAATTTGAACCGTGACTTTCACGAGGCAACTGAAGATAATGAACCACATCAGCATGAATCCCGCCTCTGCGCCCACGATGGTGGTAGCAATCAGTTCACCTGAACCCACAATCGACGCGGACAAAATGAACCCGGGGCCGAGATAGCGTAGACTTCCCCAAATACTGGTGGGCGGCTCGCGTATTCCCGATTCGTTGCGACTGTACGGATCTCGCGAGATATTATCGCCGGCCGTTGCAACGGCCCCCTGCTGGGTGAGCATTGGTTCGGCCGCGGCTTGAAGGGGACTGGATGAATGACCGACGTTCGACACGGGACAAGATTCCCTTGAGAGGTGTGAAGGTTGAGGGAACAGTGTACGGCATCGGGACTGTGCCCGGGGAACAACTAAGTCAGGTGGTGGCACCGACCCCTGAATGCGTCTCGACAAGCAGCGAGATTACCCCGCCACGGTCAAATCCAAATGAACAAGGTTACGGATGGGAGCCAACAGTCGAAGTGTCCAGCACTTGCAGAGACTCCATTCTTTTTCCCTGTATCTACCGAGTCGACAGCTGCCTACGTTGCAAAAGAGGGTGGTTGCAGACGATAATGGGTGAGCACGTATTCCTCTCGATGTATTCTCCTGAATCGGCCCTGCCGAATGGCTTCCCCTGCTGCACTTGACACCACGATCGCGGTCGTAACCCCGGAAAACATCGCCTTTGACTACCAGTTGGCGGGTCCCTTCCGCCGACTGCCCGCCTACCTGATTGACTTCAGTGTCCGTTGCGGCGTGTGCTTGGTGGTGTTTCTCGGTCTTACGCTCAGCGGGGTATTGGTATTGGGCAGCATCCCTGGCTTCACGCCCTTTCTGATTGCCAGTGGCTTCATCTTTTACTTTTGCATCAGCTGGTTCTATGGAACGTTGCTTGAAACCTTTTACAACGGACGTACCGTAGGCAAATGGGCCTGCGGAATCCGAGTCATTGATGTCGAAGGTCGCCCCATCAATGGCAAACGGGCGATGCTAAGAAACCTGCTCCGAGTTGCAGACATGGCTCCGCTGGCGGCGCTCAGCTCCTTTGCCCCCGACGCCCCACCAATTTTCCTGATCCCCACCGGCATGGTTGGCCTGTTGACGATGATCTCGACTCGCAGAATGCAACGCTTGGGTGATTTGGCGGCTGGAACGATGGTGATCGTGGATGAACGTGGATGGAAGTTACCGATTGCAAAAGTGGACGATCCACGTGTCCCCGCGCTCGCCTCATTTTTTCCTGGTGATTATCGGGTAACCCGTAGCATGTCTCGCACCTTGGCAATTTATGCTGAGCGTCGGCATTATCTGACCCCTGCCCGCCGCCGTGAGATTGCCCGTCATCTGGCCATCCCCCTGATAGATCGTTTTGAGTTTCGTGCCGACATCGACCCCGATCTCCTAATCTACGCGTTGTATTACAAAACCTTTCTGGCCGATGCATCGGACGAACTGCTCGACCTCGGTCCACTTGCGGGCTACAGCCCCCTGAGTCGTGATCAGCACAAACCACAGGGTTTGGCGGGCGACTTACAATCTCAAAACGCATCGATCATGAGTGCTTCAAATCTCACCTCAGCATCGCAACCGTTGGACACAAGGCCACGAACGACAGGATCAGATTTTCAACCGGTGACAGAACATCAAGATGTCGCACGCCAACGTGAACCTTTCACCAACCCAAGGAAAGGTTAAACGATGAATGTGGCGAAACTATTGGATAAACGGCGTGTGCAGTGGACGGAACTGGAAACGCTGTGCGATGCCATGGAAACAAGTGGTCGCACAAATAAATCGGGGGTTGCACACCATCAGGGAGTTCAAGGAATCGCAAGATTTTCAACGCTCTACCGTGCTGCCTGTGCCGATCTTGCACTCGCCGATGCCTACCAACTGCCGCCAGGCACAATCACCTATCTGCACCGACTCGTCGCGAGGGCCCACAATCAGTTGTATCGTGCTGACAGGTTTGAACCCAAACGTTGGTCCGGAATTGTTTTTCGCGATGCACCTCAACAAATCTTTGCAGATCCCTGCGTGCGTGTCGCCACGATTGTTTTCTTTGGTCTGTTCGCCATTTCGATGTTCCTAGGCCGCAACGATGCGATGTTTCCTGGATTTGCGGAAAGAATGGTGGGAGCAGAGCAACTCAACCAATTGGAGGAAATGTATGAAAAGCCATTGTCTGGATCGTTCGAGCATTACGTGACGATGTCGGGTTACTACATCCAGCACAACACCGCAATCGGGCTTCGATGCTTTGCGTACGGCATCCTTCTGATTCCCTGCCTTTTCACTCTCGCCTACAACGCAGTGGCTTTGGGAACCATGTTTGGCTTCATGGCGCGGCCAGATACGGTTGGAGGTGACCACTTCTATCAGTTTGTGACGGCTCACGGTCCATTTGAATTAACCGCCATTGCGTTAGCTGCTGCGGCTGGGCTGCGAATTGGAGTCGGCTTGTTTTACACCGGAGGACTGACGCGAGGTGATTCCATTCGCGTCAACGCCTTGAAGGCTGTTCCTGTCATGGCGACATCTGTGATATTGTTCATTTTGGCAGCATTGACTGAGGGGATCCTTTCACCCAGCCCGGCTCCCTACCTTATCAAGGCTTTGTGGGCAGTCTTCTCATCGGGCCTGATCAGTTTCTACTTCGTTGTGCTTGGATTTCCCCAACAGACGACAAAACTTGGGACAACCATGCCGACAGGAGATCAGCCTGATGCAACTTGATCAAACCCATGTGGCCATCCGACTTCGGACGTTGTCCGAAATTGGTGACCTTTCGATGGTCATGATTCGACGCTACCCCGAATCATTGTTGATTGGCTTCAGCCTGGGTGCGATCGCCTGGGCCTCTGCAAACATGCTGCTGCTCGCATGGATTCCATGGCAGGAATCTGGATACGGACTTGATGACGCATCGGCGGCCGCTGAAATTTCCCGGTACATGCTGTGGATGACACTGTTAGTCATTCTTCAGGCTCCCGCCGCCGGTGTGTTTACCACGCTTTATCTTGGCCAAGCCGTGTTCGAAAAACGCCCCACATGGAAGAGTGTCTCACGTGAAGTGGGTCGCCAGTTCATGCGATGGTTCTGGGTCCTTGGTGTCAAGCGTCTGGCGGTACCCACGATGGTCCTGCTGGCGTTCCGTTGGGGACAACCATTGTCGGGACTTTGGGACATCTTTGTACCGATCGTTCTGCTGTTGACGATCACGATTACCCGCGGCAGCCGACCCTTTCTTCCTGAAATACTACTGCTGGAGCAATGCCCACTGCGGAGCAAAACTGAGTCCATGATCACCATGGCACGGCGTTCCAAGTCACTTCATTCTCCCATGAGTAGCGAACTCAGCGGTCGGTTCATTACGATTACTCTGCTGCTTTTTGGAATGTTCGGCAGCTGCCTTTACACACTGATCTGGTTCCGCGGCATCACTCTGGGATATTGGAATTTCATGAGTCTGACGGTGCTCCTTTTTTTCTTCCCGCTGTCCCTGTGGTGTGTTGCCGGCATCAGTGTGATCATGCGGATTCTAAGTTACCTCGACACTCGGATCCGACTCGAGGGTTGGGAAGTGGAACTGGCCGTTCGTGCGGAAGCCATGCGTCAGTTTGGTACGGACGAACAACTCAACACAACCCCGTCGCTGACAACGACTCGTGGGCAGGCAGCGGTCAGCAAATCGGCGAAATTGGTTCAAGCATCAGGAGCGATTCGATGAGTATCGATTCAGACTCAAGAGCAATACCAACGCAACTCGCCAGGATCTGGCTGTCAATCCTGTTCGCGCTCGCTCTGACTGCAGCATCAGAAGGACAAGACTCCGCAAATGCGGCAGACGAAGCTTCGCCTACCAGTCGTGCTCTCAGCACCACACCTTGGTTCGACGGCGAGCAAGGCAAACTAATACCCTTTCATATTGACCCGGTGAATGACGATTCCCTGAATCGTGAAAGCCGCTGGTTGCCAAAGGCAAAACGCGTCCGACAGCCAGTCAAAAACACTTCCAAGACGAAAACGGGTACGACAGGCACGGGTGGGAATATTTTAACCAAGGGCATCTTTGGCACCACGATGTCCCTGACAAATTTACTCGGCTGGATCTTGTTGTTCGCTTTCATTGCCCTGGCAGTCGGTGCCTTATTCTACGCGCTGTCGCGAAGTGAATTCGACTCGGCAATATCATCAAAAACCAGTTTCGGAAAAGTACCAAAGAGTCCAAATGAGCAGACCCTTGAACGAATGAAGCACTTACCCGCGGAACTACGGCGTACCGATGTCAATCTGCGACATGAAGCAGAGCGTCTGATGCAATCCGGGAATTATGACCAAGCGATTATCCTGCTGTTCGGACACCAGTTGCTACTGCTCGATCGGATCGGGATACTGCGGTTGAACCGCGGAAAAACAAACCGTAAATACGTCCGCGAAACACGATCAACTGACTCCGCTGCGGCTAAATGTCTACAAGCCACCGCGACTGCATTTGAACGCTCATATTTCGGTCGCCACAAAATCTCACAAAGGAAATTCGCAGACATCTGGCGGGCGAACGAACAGCTGGAAAAGAGAATGGACCAACGGCGGGGAGAGGCGGCGTGATGCAAATTCAAATCAAATTTCTGTCCGTAGTTTTTGCGAGCTGTTTTCTGCTAGTCGCCGGGTGCGGGCAATTCGCTACAGAATACGGTAAGTCGAGCGGACCTTCGGCCCGCAAAAGCATCAACGGATTCGGCACTCTACGTTCAGCCTTTAAGCATGCCGGATACAAAGATCGGGACATGAGCCGATTAACCAATCGCTTAATGAATGAAACAGATGTCGTCGTCTGGACTCCTCAGAATGACGCGATGCTGAACGACTCGGCAGTAATCTGGTTGGACAAATGGCTCGGCCGAGGAAAGCACACACTCATATACATCAACCCGGACAGCGGCAGCGAAGCTGAATACTGGACAACCGTTGCTCCACTGGCACCGCCGGAAAAACGTCTCGAATATCGCAGGCGGGCAGCCAAAAGCAGCAATCAACGCATGATGGCAAGAATTACGTCGCCAACATCCTACTCATACCCGTGGTTCAGCGTTAAGCCATTGCCCCTGCCAGAAAAAGCGATTGACGCAAAAGGCCCATGGAAACTTTCGGTAGGCGCTGCTACCGACCAACCGACCGCATCGCTCGAAAGTTCACTCGGCCCGGGTACCCAGAAAGTGCCCCCGCAGCATTCCAATTTGACAACCACAACAACCGCGACATCGGCAACGCCGGCAAGCATTCGATACAAATATCGCTCGTTACTCGAAACAACGAACGGCAATTCGTATGTTGGTGAAGTCACATCAAACCTTTGGAGTGATTCTCGCATCATCGTGGTTTCATCAGGCTCCCTCTTGACCAACTTTGGGCTCACCCAACGAGCGAATCAGCAACTCGCCGACAAGATCATCCAGCAGGCAACGCCAAAAAACCGGTCACAACCTCAAGCTAGCTTCTTGACCACCAATAGCAGACCTATCGTTGTTAGCGACGGTCAACCGGGTGTTCCGAAAGCCTCCGGGATGGAACTGTTAACCGTTTGGCCCATCAGTCTGTTGACCATGCACGGTATTTTTCTCGGCTTGGTGATTTGCCTGATGTTGCTACCCATTTTCGGGAGGCCACGACGCCTTTCTCACAATCGGCGTGGTAACTTTGGCGACCACTTGGATGCGGTAGCTGCCCTGATGAAACGAGCCGGAGGCGAAAACTACGCTCGATCAAGGATCAGCGAATACATGAAACGGATGCGAGGTGAAACCTCAGGCCCATGGGTAATTGATGAGACATCACCGCCGACTCCTAAACCGTTGCCTACCTTAATGTCTAACCGATTGTCGCGAGGCAGTTCAGCTACCACGGCCAACGACACCCAGCCAAACACTGTTGAACCAAACACTGTTGAACCAAACACTGTTGAACCAAACACCGTTTCCAAGCCCCCCGCTTCGCAGGTACCCACAGCCAACCCGACTGAACCTGCAGACTCCAACCATGATGGGACAGATACTTGAGTAACATTCCCCCAGAAACCAATGAAGCGTTGGCCAAAAAACCGGCCCGGGAAATCGTGAAGTCCGAAAAATTTGCCCCGGTGCAAAAGCTGTATGAAGACATTTCGAAAGAAATTGGCAAACTCTTCGTAGGCCAAGAAGAACTGGTTCTAGGCAGTCTTACCGCGTTGTTCGCTGGTGGTCACGTTTTGATCGAATCAGTACCCGGACTTGGAAAGACATTGTTCGTACGCACCATGGGACGGGTACTCGGCTGTGAATGTGGACGAATTCAGTTCACCGCCGACCTGATGCCATCCGATATCACAGGGGCGCCAGTCTATGACATGCAGCGATCTGAATTCCGTTTCCGCCCGGGACCTGTTTTCACTCAGTTCCTGCTGGCAGACGAAATCAACCGATCACCAGCAAAAACCCATGCGGCCCTGCTCGAAATCATGCAGGAATATCGAGTCACTATCGACGGAACCAGCCATGAGGTACCACGCCCGTTTCTGGTGATGGCCACCCAAAACCCACTGGAGAGTGAAGGGACCTACAATCTTCCGGAAGCACAGCTTGACCGATTCATGTTCAAACTCAGAGTGGAATACCCGACAGCGAGTCAGGAAGCAGAAATCCTGAAACTACACAGCCAGCAGGTCGATCTGAACCAGCGACTCAACGAGGAAGTTGGGGCGGTGACGTCGCCCACACAACTTTTGGAAATGATCCAACTATGCTCTCAGATAAGAATCGAAGAAAGCCTGATCGACTACATCAACGAAATCGTGCGGGCGTCGCGGACGTGGCCCGCTTTTCACATCGGTGCATCCCCTCGTGCAGGGTTGGCGTTGATGCAATCAGCCAGAGCACTTGCCGCCTTTAGTGGTCGTGACTACGCAATTCCGGACGATGTTGTCGACATCTCAATCCCAACCCTGCGGCACCGGGTTCAACTGACCGCAGAAGCTGAAATCGAAGGCCGCACCGCGGACGAGGAACTAACCAGCCTGATTCGTGGCATCGAAGTACCTCGCGACTGACGCGAAATTCAAACAGCATCACGAGGCCACTTCGCCTCACCTGAGCAGAGTCGAACCAACGCTGACCTGATTCCTTTCACGCTGACCTGATTCCAAGCAAATCGGGTTCAAGGCAGGGAACCGCAGTTGTCCACCGCCCCGTGAACCCCAGCGATCGGTGCTTGGCAGTCGGTCAGGTTGAGTCAGCCAAATTCATTGACATCTGCACAGCTCGCACCCTGAGCGTGCGTCGACAGTTAGCGTGCGTCAGAAGTTGGCAAGTGTTAACGTTCGTCAGAAGTTGGCAAGCTCTGCAGTGCCCATTGACGCGCCATGTTGACCTTTTCAGGCTGCGAACCATGCAACATCAGCAACCCTTCAGCGCCTCCTACGATGTCAAAGGCCACCTCAACTTCCTCTTCAGTCAGCAGATTTTTGACCTGATACATGCGAATTTCTGCCAACGTACGCAAGGATCGAGATTGCGGACTACCGACCAAAGCTGCCACACGACGTCTGGCAATTTCAGGAGTCAGGGCAGGCATATCCATCACAACCGTCTCACGATCAATGAAGCCGAACAGGGAACTAAGTTGCTCCTGCACATACTTGCGTTCATTTTGACGCCCCGCACCAGCCAGTTGCGACGCCTCAAGTGTCCCCATTCCTTTCGACACGATTTCCAGCTTACCAGTGGTCACGTTCATCAGCTTGCAGCGGGAAGTATTTTGCAACGTTGCATTCCGTCCTGCCTTCAGCACCACTTCAAAGTGGAGCAGTAAATCAACATTCGCAACCTTTGCAAAAGGCAGGATTTCATCGACGGTTCCCTCGCCAAGAAAGACAAGCCCCGGCTGCCACATTTCAATTGGCTCCCCAGCATCCAAAAGTAATTCATTGACTGCCGCACCAACAACGTGGGATGAAACGGCTGGTGCAGCCTGACCATTTCGACCGCCTGCATTTTCAACGGGTGGCGGTGGCGCGGTGACGGTCGAAAAGAGTGGTCCAAAGCTGCCGTTTTCAAAGCGTTTTCTAAACGCTTCTCCAACAACTTGTGCCACCAAACCTAGATTTTTTTCTAATACAGCGGCTGATTTGCCACCAAGCATCTTTCTTGCAGGAACAGATGGTTTCGCCGCTGCAGTTCCACCCTGCTGCTGACGCCCCGAAGCTTGGCCGTATCCCATGCCTTCATCCATCTCCATGCCCATGTCTTCATCCATCTCCATGCCCATGTCTTCATCCATGCCCATGTCTCCACCCAAAACACCCAGCCCACCGCCACCCAGTCCACCGCCACCCAGTCCACCGCCACTGAATTCATCGCCTCCTCCAAGCTCGCCACCGCGACCGCTTCCACCGCGACCGCTTCCACCGCGACCTGATGAAGCGAAGC
>JAPKCI010000185.1 GCA_028823035.1 Rubripirellula sp. | reverse complement strand
GGGATGCCATTCGCATCATCGGGATGCCATTCGCATCATCGGCCGGCCTTTAGCGGAGGACGAAAGAAACGGATTGCCAATAAGACATGGTGGGGTTCACGGTAGTGCTATCAGCAAATCCTGGCTGTGTCGGTCAGGCGACGGTGCCTGTTAGCATTGGAGTTTGTAGTAACTAAACTCGACCGACTGGTGTTTTCCTGATGCGAAATTCGGAAATCGGAATGCGAACGATTGTAAACAGATTTCTACGATTAACGGTTGCCTTTGCCATTCCTGTTTTATCGCTGCTGAACTGGGCCTTTGCAGACGAAGTGCTGCAGTTCAACCGGGATGTGCAACCGATCTTGGGCGACCGCTGTTACGCCTGTCATGGTCCCGACGAAGATTCTCGAGAAGCTGATTTACGACTTGACCAACGCACTTCGGCATTGGGGACAAATGCAGACGGGGCTGCCATCGTCCCGGGCCGCCCATCGTTGAGCGAGCTGATCCACCGAATCAACAGTGATGATCCGGACGAGATCATGCCGCCACCGTCGCACAATAAGCCTCTTTCAGACTCGGATAAAAAAGTATTGAGCAGTTGGATCGCCCAAGGGGCGAAGTACGAGCGGCATTGGTCTTTCACGCCACCGCGCCGATCAAAGTTGCCCATGGTTGGCGCGAGGGACTGGCCCATCAATCCGATCGATCATTTCGTGCTGGCTCGACTGCAAGAGGCCGACTTTCAGCCCTCTGCCGAGGCTGGCCGCAACACGCTGGTCCGACGAGTGACGCTGGATTTGACCGGATTGCCGCCGACACCGGCGGAGGTTGACGGCTTTCGCCAGGACACTCGGAAAGACGCCTACGAACGATTGGTGGATCGTCTAATGGCGACTCAATCCTACGCTGAGCGACGGGCACAGGACTGGCTCGACTTGGCCAGGTATGCCGATACTCGCGGCTTTGCGGACGACAAGATGCGCGTGATGTGGCCGTGGCGTGATTGGGTGATTCACGCGATTGACCGGAACTTGCCGTTTGATCAATTCACAGTAGAACAGTTGGCCGGAGATATGTTGCCCGGGGCAACGGACGATCAGCGGCTTGCAACCGGTTTTCATCGCAATGCTCCCCAAGCCAAGGGCATGACCTATCCGGTGGAAGAATACCGTATCAAAGGCGTGATTGATCGTGTCAATACGATCGGACGTGTCTGGCTTGGGCTGACGATGGACTGCGCCCAGTGCCACGACCACAAGTTTGATCCGATTACACAGCAAGATTACTATTCGATGTTGGCCATCTTTAACAATATCCAGCACAGTGGAGTCGGCTTCGGTCAGGGTGGACCGACGATGAATTACACTCCCATCGCTTCACCGAAAAATTTGCAACTGGCAGAACAGCGGCGTCGACTTGAAGAAGAGCTTGCGGAAGCCACGGAAAATCTACCTCAGCCCGGGCAACTTGATGGATCTGACGTGATCGGCACATGGGAGGGTCCAGAAGTTGTCGCTGATCCCGCGAAGTTTTCCGTGGTTGGAGATCTTACGATCGTGGCTAAGGTTCGAACGACCGAGACTGTGGCCGACATCGTTTCGAAATACGATTGGCGAGCGAAGCAGCGGAGTTATGTGTTTGGGATTGGTGGGGAAGCGGATGCCGGCAGCTTGCCTGGGCACTTGTTTTTTTGGGTTTCGTCTCGGGCCGAGTCCTTCAGTGGTGTCACGGTTTACAGCAGTCTGCCGGTGAATGATGGGCGTGAGCATCACGTGGCGGTCGAGTTTGCTGCTGGTAAATCCGTGCGGCTTTTCATTGATGGGATTGAAGACACGATGGCCAAGATGACTGGCAGCGTGCCGGCATCAATCGCCATCTCGGATCGATCGCTTGCCGTTGGATCCGGCTACAACGGAGATCCCCAATCCAGTGATTTTAAATTCAAAGGTGAATTGAGCGGCGTGCAATTGAGTGATCGGGCGGTGGGGGATGATCTGTCGATCGGCGGCGCCGGGAATCAGGTCGCTGGCTTACGGATGCAACTTGAAAAACTGGACAAGACAGAGGCTGAGCGAACGGTCATTGAAACAGTTCCGGTGATGCGGGAGTTGGCAGAACCACGACCAACGTTTGTGCATGTTCGCGGGGATTTCCTTGATCGAGGCGAACAGGTTCATCCTGCTGTGCCAGCGGTATTCGCTGTTTCCGGAAGTTATCAACCCCGAAACCGCCTCGAATTCGCTCGCTGGCTGATGAGTGATCAAAATCCCCTCGTCGCACGCGTGGTGGTCAACCGATTCTGGCAATCCTATTTTGGTCATGGGTTGGTGAGGACGCCCGATGACTTTGGTGTTCAGGGAACGATCCCCACCCATCCACTGTTGCTTGACTGGTTGGCAAGTGAGTTTGTTGCAAGTGGTTGGGATATGAAGCGAATCAACCGTTTGATCGTGACTTCCAAGACGTATCGTCAATCGGCACAGGTGAGTGCGGAGTCGTACAAACGGGATCCGACAAATAGACTGCTCACGCAGATGCCACGCATTCGATTGCCTGCAGAGCAAATCCGTGATCAGGCTTTGGCGGTCAGTGGGCTGCTGACGCGTGCGGTTGGCGGTCCGCCCGTTTTTCCGGCGCAACCTGCCGACTATTGGCAGCAACGTGTGCTCCCCGGCAAGTGGCTCAGCAGCACTGGTGACGACCGGTATCGACGGACGATGTACACCTATTGGCGACGCATGGCTTTGCATCCGAGCATGGAACTGCTGAATGCGCCTGCTCGTGAGAACTGCGTTGTAAAACGTGATGTTTCCAATATTCCGACGCAGGCACTCGTCTTGTTGAACGATCCAATTTTTACTGAAACCGCACAAGCCTTTGCCGCGCGGATTGTTCACGAAGTTGATAGTGATGACACAAAGCGATTGGCCAGAATGTTTCGGTTACTATTGGCACGTTCTCCTGATCAGGATGAGCAGCGGCGATTCCTCGCATACATTGTTCGTCTCGGTGAGGATTTCAACAAAGACAGTGTGGCCGCCAGGGCGGTTGCCGGGATCTCAGGCGATGTCGTTGCTAAAGAATATGCTGCTGAATGTGCGGCTTGGACTTTGGCCTGCAGCGTACTACTCAATTCGGATGAGGCGATCACACGGCCATGACTGAATCTGAGTGTGGTTCAACGAGCCCAATGTCGGTGAAGCGTCGTGTCTTTTTGCGTGAGTCGGCGATGGGCTTGGGATCGATCGCCCTGACATCCATGCTTGGCCCGGAAGGTCAGGCTGGAAATCCAGCGAAAGACCGACATGAAGGAATCATCAGGCAACTTCATCGACCTGCCCGCGCAAAACGGGTCATTTTCTTGTTCATGGCTGGTGGGCCATCCCACGTTGATCTGTTTGATCCCAAGCCGCTGTTGAACAAGATGGATGGTAAAAAGATACCACCCGAATTGCTGAAAGATCATCAGCAGTTCGCATTGATTCGTGGGATGCCGGCGATCAAAGGCTCGCCCTATCGTTTTTCGCCGCATGGCGAATCGGGCACGATTGTTTCTGAACTCATGCCACACTTGGCAACGGTGGCAGATGAATTGACGGTGGTCCGGTCAATGAAGACGACCACAAACGTACATGACCCCGGCGTCAATATGATGAATTGTGGTTCCGTGCTGTTTGGGCGCCCGACACTCGGGGCGTGGCTCTCTTACGGTTTGGGGTCAGAGAACGCGAACCTGCCGAATTACATTGTGCTGACATCTGGGCCTCTGAAAATGGCTCAGCCGCTGTTGCAGAGTTTCTGGGGAAATGGCTTCCTTGATTCCAGACATCAGGGAGTGCCCTTTCTGAAGGGGCCAGATCCTGTATTGCATCTGACCAATCCCGCAGGCGTGACGTACGAACGCCGCCGCGAACAGCTTGACCTGATTCGCTGGATGAATGAACGTCAGTACCAGAAATTCAATGACCCAGAGATTCTGTCTCGCGTTGCTTCTTACGAAATGGCGTACCGCATGCAGTCCAGCGTGCCAGAGTTGACGGATCTGAATCAGGAGTCAAAGCAAACGCTTGCTGCTTATGGAGCTGATCCCGGTAAGCCGTCGTTTGCCAATAACTGTTTACTAGCCAGGCGTTTGGTTGAGCGTGGGGTCCGATTTGTGCAACTGTATGATCGTGGTTGGGATTCCCATACGCACATCGAATACCAGCACAAGCGGCAGTGTGGTGCAGCGGATCAGCCGATTGCGGCACTGCTGAAGGATCTCAGGCAGCGAGGCTTGCTCGATGACACGCTGGTGATTTGGGGTGGTGAATTTGGGCGTACGCCGGTGGCTCAGGTGTCCGGCCAAACGTATGGCCGTGATCACCATCCCCATGGCTTCACGATGTGGATGGCTGGTGGTGGTGCGAAGCCAGGTTTGACGTATGGTGAAACCGATGAATTTGGATACCACGTTGCTGACAACGTTGTTCATGTACGCGATTTACACGCCACGATTTTGCATTTGATGGGAATTGACCATCATCGTTTCAAATACAGGTTCAAAGGGCTGGATCTGGGCCTCACTGGAGTCGAACCGGCGCGAGTCGTCAAGGACCTGATCGGTTAGCCGGCAATGCCCTCAAGTCCGCTCGCAGGATCATGAACGACTTCGTCGGTTGGCGGGATCTGACTGGCAATAGCAAAGGTTGAGGTTGGGAAGTGCAGAGTCGTTCGGACGTTTCACTTTCGTGATTGATCCCTTCAGTATTTATCGCATCTTTTGCTTGGCGGTGACATTTGCGAAGCAGGATTTCAAAAAGTCGTTTGCTGCGGTTTTTAGATTTGCAGTGCCATCAAGCACTTGATCGGCGTATTGTCTGGATGGTTCCACATACGCTTCGTGCATGGGCAGCACGGTGTTCTGCCATTGCTGCTGGATGGAAACAACGTCACGACCTCTTTCTGCGGCATCACGATGCAAGCGTCTCTGGAATCGCAGCGGCGCCGGGGCATCTACGTAGATTTTGAGATCGAGCAGGGTACGGATTCCCGGATGCCATAAGACAAGGATCCCTTCCAGAATGACCATTGCCGCTGCGTCAAATCGGTCAAATCCTATTCGGTCGTGGGTTGCAAAATCGTATCTGGGGACCAATGCAGTGCCGTTGCTTCGCAGTTGGTCGAGAACCGTTTCCAGTAACTCGAAATCCAGTGCTGCTGGTTCGTCGAAATTGGGCAACTCTTTTGTTTTGGATTTTCCCAGCGGGTGATAGAAACGATCCAGTTCCAGTATCGCCAAATCATCTCCTGCAGCCAACTTTAGCTCACTTGCAAAGGTCGTCTTGCCACCGGCACTGCCGCCCGCAATTCCTATCAAAAGATGACCATCGGAGGTGCATTGATTTGATCCGGCAGATGCCTTTGAATCGGAAGTGTTTGACGCCTTGTTCATGGATCCGGGGCTCGGGGCGATGTTAACTTGGCAAGACGCTGATGGGTGATTGTCGTCAGTCTACCAACTTGCTTCGTGCAGTCGAAGTTCGGTATTGCTGACAGACGTGTGGTACGGAATAGATGCCTTTGCGATTCCCGGTTAGTGCAGTTCAGCGGCGATCAGTCTGATTCGTGGTCTGCTGGTTTAGTTGTTTGATCGGTGAGTTCATCCAGTCGAGCGCGGATGAAATCGATGCTTTCACTTTCGCCTTCGTTTTGTTGACCAACAAATATCGACGTCAACGTGGCTGTGAAAACTCCGACCAAGACCATGCCAACAATCACCAGCAGTCCTGTCAAGACTTGACCGGAGGTTGAAATGGGGTTGTGGATGTCACCAAATCCTCCCGTCAGCACGGTTGTGAAGCTCCACCATATTGCTTTGCCAAAGGTGGACACTGGATTGGCCGACTCGGTGCCTTCGAGTTGGTAAATCAGAAACGCTCCACCTAAGGTGGCCATCGCTGACCAACGGATCGTCTTTTTCATCATCTTTACATCCATGACGTCTTGAAGCTTGTCCATGCCACGCCACAGAAAAAAGAACAGGCGAGCAAAACGCAGGAGCCTCAGGAACTTTGCAAATCGGGCCAGTCGGGCCAACCTGCCGAATCTCGCAAGTTGGGCCTCACCAGGGATTGGGATGGAGGTGACAAAATCGACCCAATGATGTTTCCACACAAAGCGTTTTGAGTGGGCGCAGCTCAATCGGAACAGGAATTCCGACATGAAAATGAAGCAGCAAGTGGCGTCCATCAGAAAGATGTTGTTGCTCGAGAGCCAACCGGGACGCTCGGTGTCCGGTCCCGCGGTCATGTCATAAATTAGCAGGCCTAACACAATCACAATCAACGAGAGTATGAAGGCCTCAATGTACACCAGTGTGCGATGACCGCCGACGCGTCTCGCCATCCCATCTTCCATGTATTTTTTTTGAAAGCTGTCCTCGAGGTTTTCCTTGAGCGTCAACAGGTAATCTGCTTGCGTTTGGATCCTTGAAAGTTTTCGTTTGGCATTTCGAATGACAAATGGGTTTGCATCAGCAAGATCCTTTGAGAGTACTTCAAAGTCCTGCTCGGCTCGGATTCCCAGTTCCTCTAAAGCTTGGTGCGTTGTGGCGATTAGCCCCTGCGTTTGTTCCAGCGTCAGTCGATTGACAGAAATCGATTCAAGCTGGTTGATTGCGGAAGTCAGCTTTGTGGTGCGCATATTGATGGAATTCTTTGATGACGCAATCGGTGTTCGTCGGATGGTCAGGTTTTTTACCTGCTGGACGGCTCTTGGTGGGCAAGCGTGTTCTGAAGTGACGCTGCGTCCATGAGGCTTCTTAACTAGTTAGGTTGGTTTTATCATACACACAGCCAATTTGCAGGTTGGCTGCACAATGTTCCTGATTTGTTGCAGGACTTCTTGGAAAGCACGATTCGATGACACTGGAAATTGTCGGGAGAAGAGAATCAACGCATGTCCGTTCAGGTCCGCAAGAATTTTCATGATTTCACAGGGATTGGCTAGTGAACATTTGATTCCACTCAATTCTGTCGCAGAGAATAATGTCAGGGCAACAAAGAAGTTGATCAAGCGAACAGAGGTGTCATCGAAAAGATGATCAATCACCAGGTTGGTTCCAGCCACGGGACGCGCGGTTCCAACATTGCGTAGTAGAGATAAAGCAGAGTTTTTCATCTGACTTTGCGTGCTGCGTGATTGTTTTGATCACGTCATCACAAAGTCGCGAGTTGCATTCTTCCGGAACGAATCTCGGCGCGATGCCTCCTCCGGCGTAGGCCGTGCGGCGATCCATGTCGCACAAATCCAAGATACCGTTTACCAACCATCCACGTGACGTGAACTCAAAACTCCAGATCCAAATCGTTGAATTCGGGGAGTGGTGTTGTGCCAGGCTTATCGAGCTTGAGAAGGTTCTTGCCTGCTTGTGCAGATAACGCCTTCCACCTCGGATAGGCTGTCCTTGCTTCCTTGCTTTTTTGAAGGGCTTCAGCGACACCGCCACGTAGTTGGGTGACTTCGATGAATTCGATTGTGTCAATCAGAGCTACAGTACCCAGCTTGCGGTCAGCCTCCGTGGCTCCGGACAGATCGGTCGTGGCGGCGATGATTGCCTTGGCTGCAGTCTCGGGTTCACCGCGGCGCATGGTACGCTGCAGGATGTAGGCACAGCGTCCAGAACGGATGCAACCGAGATACGTGACCGTCGACTTATCCAGCACCATGTTCAGCAACGGATCGGCATAGTCGAGTCGCTGCTTGTTGGAAAGATTGCCAACATCGTCCGAGCCGATCACCATGCGACGGAAACCCTCGCGGGCGGCGATTTGGGCTCGCGGAGTGTTGAGATTTTCCTTGACAATCCTCAGCAGCACCTCAGTGGCTCGCTCATCTGGCGACCAGGAAAGAGCGTACACAATCTCACGGAATTCGGCGTCGTCAGCAGTCTCGATCGCTTCCGCCAAGGCGGACAGACTATCTTCGCCGCCAAGGCGGGCGAGTAGCCAATAAAGAGAATGGCAAACTGGCGGTTTCCATTGCGGAAGCACTGACAACGCCATCTGGCGTACTTGTTGCGCGTGTTCTGGCTTTTCGCTTAGCGAGAGGAGTGCCTGTTCGCATGCTTGCAGTTCCAGCATCCCGCGGGCGTCGCGCATGAAAGTGAATGTCTGTTTCACCTCCTTTGCGCCCCCGAGTTGCATGATAGCCTGCACGGAAGCAGCGCGGACGACTTCGGAATGGCTTGAGCTGGAACCGTTCCCCACGAGGACCGTTCTCGCCACAGCAAGGGCTTCGGGATCGTCACGCTCGGTCAGCACAGTCAGGATCGCCGCAGCTGTCTGACCATTGGACTTCGCAAAGTGCGACAGCAGTGAGTCAGTCACATCCTTGCCAGTGAGTTTTACCGCGAGTGCATGTGCATGTTGACGCAGACGCCAATAATCATGCCCCAGGTAAAGCACCAAGTCGTCGATGGCATCCGAGCCGAGAATTCCGACCAGATAATTCATGGCTGCAATTTTGCGAAAGAAGTTTTTACGTGAAGGGTCTGCTAACTCGTCGCGACACACTTTGATTCTTGCGCCGGTTCCGTCGGCCTTTTTCAATGCCAACTGGAAAAACTGTTCAACATCGGTTGCAAGACTTGGAAGGCCATCGACTTGTTCGGCGGTCTCGAACAGTGCAATCAGATATTGAGCCCGAGTGACAACCGTGGTTTCACCTTTTTTCTCAATCACAGTTGCCAACGGGTCGTCGGCCAACCAAAGTTTCAGTGGGTCGAGTAACTCGCGGCAGGCACCGGGATTCGCTTTGATCATATCGACGTCGACCAAAGCCCGCTTGAAGGTGACGCGGGGACGAAGATGGCGGGGTATTTCAGCTTGCTTTCGCAGATTCTATAACATGAAAACGAGAATCTCTACAAACAGATTTACTTGCTCTGTAGTCTTTTTTCGGTGTGAATTCTGGAGATCGCAGTTTCAAGATCGCATTGAGTCTCCGAGATGTTACAAATGTGCTTCACACTAACGATTCGAAACAGCGACCAGCCTGAATCAACCGACAGCAATCCCCTGCCTGCATCAGGGAACAGGCTCTTTCTGAATGTCGAATCAAGCATTGTGTTCAAATCACTCTATGTGAATCGAAAGAAATCTGATGCGTACATCACATTGTCCACTCTTGCTGTTCTTGGTTGCTTCACTACCCGGTTTGCTTGCGGCAGAGGATCTTCAAGTCGCCAGCGTCTTTTCTGACAACGCTGTGTTGCAACAGGGTGTCAAGCTGCCGGTGTGGGGAACGACCACTGCGAGTGCGTATGTCACCGTTCGCTTTGCAGGCCAAACAAAGACTGTGCAGGCAGCAGAAGATGGAGTCTGGCGAGTTGAGCTTTCGCCGCTGCAAGCCGAGGGAACCGGTTCGACCATGATCGTGGAGTCGGGAGAATATGAGCAGGAGTTTCGCAGCCTGCTCGTTGGCGAAGTGTGGTACGCCAGTGGTCAATCGAACATGCAGATGACGCTCAGAGCGTGTGCTCAAAAGATCGCAGCCATCGGCGCAATCGTCGAATCTGTTCCGACCGACGACATTCGCTGGCTTCGGATTGACGAACCCGATTCGCCTCAACGTTTGACACGCAGACAAAAAGCGACTGCTTGGCAACTCGATAATTCAGCTAACCGGGCAAGACAATCAGCGGTGGCGTACTTGTTTGCCCGAAGACTTCATGACAAGCTTGGCGTTCCGATTGGAATCATCGAGGGATCCTGGGGCGGCAAACCAATCGAAGGTTTCATTCCGCGATTGCAGTTCGAAAAACAGAAGACTTTGCAACGTATCCTTTCGCTTGCCGAGCAGAATCAACTTGATGATTTGGCAAAGTTGAAAGGCGGCGTGATGGTTCGCAACACCGCTGGCATGCCAGGGCGAATCTTCAACGCGCGCGTCTCACCGATTGCACCTTTTGCTATACGAGGATTCATTTGGTACCAGGGAGAGTCCAACGCAGGTCGTGGCGAGGACCCACGCAGCTATCGGATCAAGATGCAAGCGCTCGTCGATGGCTGGCGGGAAACCTGGGGTGACCCGAAGCTTCCATTTTATTTTGTGCAGCTACCGGCGTTCAAGGACGAGGCCAAAGGTTGGATACGTCTACGCGAAGAACAGCGTCTCAGCCTCGGCATCCCACACACAGGAATGGCCGTTACAATCGACCTTCGTGACAGTGATATTCATCCGTCCAATAAACTAGATGTGGCCAATCGCCTTGCAAACTGGGCTTTGGTGAAGACGTACGGAAAGAATTTTCCGCATACCGGGCCACTATTCAAATCAGCCACCGTCGAACGTGCTGCCATGCGAGTTGAGTTTCAGCAATCGGAATCCGGTTTGATGGTCGCTCACAAGGAAGGACTCGAAGCCCCAAAGCCAACTCCTGATATCGCGTTGGCGCACTTTGAATTGGCAGATGAATCCGGCAATTGGTATCCCGCCCAGGCAAAGATTGATGGTTCTGCCGTCGTCGTTCAAAGCGCACGTGTCATGAAGCCACGAGCGGTACGGTACGCCTGCAGCGGAGACCCCAAGAACGCGAACCTGTACAACCAGGCGGGCCTGCCTGCCTCGCCGTTCTGTAGTGACCTGCCATTACTTGGATGGGAGTCCGGGAAATAGCGTCGGTTTACCCGCCGAGATACAAAGTGGACGGAGAAATAGCCAGCCATCTTTCCAGCCCACTGCTGGGATCGTCTGCGGATCGCAGGAAATCAACTGCACTCAATTTGATTAAGGGACAACCATGAATTGGATTCCATCACTCATCACCACAGCATTAGCATTGCTGATCGTGTGTCCTTGCTGTGCCCAGCAGGTGACTACCCCTGGCAGCGAAGCAGGTCCTGCCCCGGTCGTCACAAATGCATCGGACTGGCATGGATACCAGAAGCATTCGTTCACTCTGGGTGGTCATCCTGCGTTCATTGTTTCGCCGAAAATCGCTGCATCCGGTAAACCATGGGTCTGGCGCACTTCATTTCCTGACTTTCATTCTGAAGTTGATCAGGAACTGGTTTACAACGGGTACCACATTGGATTCATCGACGTGGTCAAGATGCTGGGATCAGATTCGGCGTTGGACATCATGGATCAATTTTACGATCAGGCACGCTCGCAATGGGGATTATCGAAACGACCTGCACTTGAACCCTGTAGTCGAGGCGGGCTACACGCGTATCGATACGCGGCACGTCATCCACATCGAGTGGCCTGCATTCTAGGCGATGTACCAGTGATGGATTTGAAAAGCTGGCCGATGGGTTGGGCCGGATCAAAACAGCAAATTGAAGAAGCGATTCATTTCTATGGGTTCGATTCGGTGGCCGAACTCAAAAATTTCAGGGGCAACCCTGTCGATGTGCTTGCGCCGATCGCGAATGCCAGGATTCCAATTCGCCACGCTATCTGCCTGAACGACAAGGTCGTTCCTCCCGAACAGAATACCCTCGAAGCCCAGCGTCGGCTAAGAAAACTCGGTCATGACATGGATCTTGTCATCGTCGAGCAATCTGACAAAGCAGATGGCCACCATTTCAACATGCCGAAAGTTTTTGAATCGGCTCGATTCGTGATGCAGCACACCAACGTCATGCCCGGCAATATCGAGTATTTCGATTTGCGGAACGGTCTAGCGAACAGCCTCACGACTTTTCGAAGTGCAAAACGTGGTCGAATCGCATTTCTCGGAGGTTCAATCACTTACGGAGAGGGCTGGCGCAATGAGCTGATGCGGTATTTTGAGAAGCGTTTCCCCGAAACACAGTTCGACTTCATTGCGGCAGGCATCCCATCGGTCGGATCCAATGGCCATGCATTCCGTTTACAGCGAGATGTTCTCAAAAATGGCCCTGTCGATCTGCTGTTTGTTGAGGCGGCCGTCAACGATGGATCGAACATCCCGGAAAGTCCTGAGATCATGCGACGGGCCATGGAAGGAGTCGTTCGACACATCCGAATCGTCAACCCGATGACAGACATTGTCCACATGCACTTTGCAATGGGCAGTCATTTGGACGACTACCACGCGGGTCGAGTACCTGTTCCCATTGCTGAACATGAAAAAGCGGCCGCACATTACGGGTGTACAACACTCAACATTACCCAAGAAGTCGCAGATCGCATTCAGGCTGGTGAATTTACATGGCAAAGTGGATTTCGCAGCAACGTACATCCGCCTGCCTTTGGGCATCGCGTCTACTCAAATAGCATGACTCGTATGCTGGACGCAGCATTCAAAACGACACAGAAACCCAAACCACATCCGGTCCCGGACAATCTGGTTGATCCCCGCAGTTACATCAGTGGTCGCTTTGGGCAGTTAGAGAACGCAGTTCTGAGAAAAGGGTTTTCCCTGGAACAAAATTGGAATCCCGCCCGCGGTGGAACACGTGCAGGATTCGCTAATGTGCCAGCTTTGGTTGCTTCCGAACCCGGAGCTGAATTCTGCTATGAGTTCCAAGGCACTGCCTTTGGTCTGTTTCTGGCGGCTGGCTACGACAGCTGCATTCTTCAATTCAGCATTGACGGCAGCGATTTCAAAAAAATCGATTCCATCACACGATGGAGCAAAGGTCTTCACCTGCCGTGGCCACTCATTCTTGCTGATGGACTCAAACCTGGGAAACACACTATCACCGTTCAAACGACTGGCGACGCAAAGGACCGAAGTGCATTGCATGTCATTCACATTTTAGAAAACTGAACGAGCCAACTGAACGAGCCAACTGAACGAGCCAACTGAACGAGCCAACTGAACGAGCCAAC
>JAPKCI010000469.1 GCA_028823035.1 Rubripirellula sp. | reverse complement strand
AGCATTGTGACTTGGCCCCGGCATTGTGACTTGGCCCCAGCATTGTGACTTGGCCGCAGCATTGTGACTTGGCCGCAGCATTGTGACTTGGCCCCGGCATTGTGACTTGGCCCCGGCATTGTGACTTGGCCCCGAACCGATCGAGTTCGGGAATCGGTGTCGGGAATGCAATCTGCGTTCGATTCCTTGTCCCAATCCACCCCGCCCGTCCCTTGCGAGTCCTCATGTTCCGACCGCCGTCGAACCTCTTGCACTCCATTGCCCGGTCCCTGTTTTCGTGCTGGCTGGTCGCCACTGCGATCCACCTGACCGCTGACGAGCCTTACCGGCACGGGCCAGACTCGTTGCCCAACGCAGCGGTTCCAAAGGGCAAGGTTACAGATCACGTGCTTGAGGACAGCAAAGTTTTCCCCGGCACCAAGCGTCGATACAGCCTGTACGTCCCCGCACAATACGACGGCAGCACACCAGCTGCCTTGATGGTATTTCAGGACGGGCACGCCTTTGTCGGTGACAAAGGTGACTTCCGAGTAAGGGTGGTCTTTGACAATTTAATCGACAAAGGAGAGATACCGGTGACTATCGCCGTCATGATCGACCCAGGCCACAAAGGTGAATTACCCGACAAACGCGGCTGGAAACCAACCCCCGCGAACCGAAGTGTTGAGTATGACAGCGTTAACGATGACTACGCAGAGTTCCTTCTTAAGGAAGTCCTGCCACCGATTAATAAAAACTACAAAATTAGCAAAAACCCAGAACTTCGAGCAGTCTGTGGCAACAGTTCCGGAGGCATCTGTGCCTTTTCGGTGGCTTGGCATCGGCCCGATAGTTTTCGAAAAGTTCTGAGCCATATCGGTAGCTTTGTCGACATCCGCGGCGGACACAACTATCCCCCGATGATTCGCAAGACCGAGAAAAAACCGATACGAGTTTTCCTTCAGGATGGCGAGAATGACCTCGACAATCGTTTTGGAAACTGGCCCTTGGCCAATCGGCAAATGGCTCAAGCATTGTCCTATCACGATTACGATTACAAACTAGTATTTGGAACGGAAGGTCACAACGGAAAACATGGCGGCGTCATCTTTCCCGACTCGCTACGTTGGCTTTGGCGTGGCTGGCAGGAACAGACTCCCTGACAGACTGATCCTGACATCTCGATCCTGACAAACACCATTCAAGCGGCCTATCCCCTCAACCAGACTCGACCGGTTTTCACAGCACACCTTCTGCTGCATGCTCAACCACTAACACCACCCCACTCAGCTGAAGACGCTCTTTTCACCAATGCCTGATTCGTCCGAACACTCTCTCGACATTCAATTCTCGGTGCCATTCATGCATCGACTGCGAGTGACTGATGATGTGTCGAGGGACGATTTCCCGCAACTTCTGTCGGTCATCAAAGCGGGCGACACTGAACGTGCCAAAGTACTGCTGATAGGCGAGCAGTCGGTGGCAGCTGCAGTCCAGCGAATCGCCAAACAATTGACACTCGCTGACGTGACACAACTGGTTCACGAACCACTGCTTGTCAAAGGCGGCGAAGAAATCAAGAATTCATCCAACACGGTGGATCAGATTCTTGAACAGATCAACCAGTCCAATCTTGATCGACGCAGCTACATCGTGGCAATCGGCGGTGGTGCGATGTTGGATACAGTCGGCTACGCGGCTGCTGTTGCACACCGTGGAATCCGTCTGATTCGCTTGCCGACAACGACGCTCGCTCAGGGAGACTCTGGCGTTGGTGTCAAAAACGCGATCAACTATTTTGAAAAGAAAAATTGGATCGGCACATTCGCCGTCCCGTGGGCCGTCATCAATGACTCAGCCCTGCTGGAAACGTTGCCAGATCGCGATTTCAGCTGCGGGTTCAGCGAAGCAGTCAAAGTCTCATTGCTAAAGAACGAATCTGAATTCAGATGGCTCTGCGACAACGCCGAGGCGATCCGGGAAAGAAACCCCGTCGCCTCGAAACACGCTATCCATCGCTCCTGCTTACTGCACCTGAAACACATCACCGATGGGGGCGACCCCTTCGAGATGCTCGAAGCAAGACCTCTCGACTTTGGTCACTGGTCGGCGCATCGCCTCGAACCGCTGACACAGTATCGCCTCCGCCACGGAGAAGCCGTGGCCATCGGAGTCGCAATCGACACCATCTATTCATCGCTCAAGTTCGGCTTCCCGGAACAGGACATGCTGGCGGTCTGTCACTGCTTGAGCCGATTGGGAATTCGCCTGTGGCACGAAGAAATCGCCCCCATTGAGCGACTCATGCAGGGACTCGAGGAATTCAGACAACACCTGGGTGGTCGTCTGACAATCACCCTGCTGAAGGCTGTTGGAGAGCCGCTCAACGTTCACGAAATCGATCATGTCGTGATGCAAGAGGCCATTGAGAAGCTCCGACGAATTCAGCCAAAGTTGGCCTATCCGCCGAATCAATCGGCAACCGACGCAGCGAACGGTACTGCGCACCAGAACGCAAACAACTTGCGCTGAGAGTCCCGCGATTCGCAGTCACCCTGGCTGGCGACTGCGATCAGGGTACCAGTTCGTGATCGGCTCTATTTTCTTTCGTGGTCGGCTCTATTTTCTTTCGTGGTCGGCTCGACTCGTCGGCAACGCTCTACTCGTCGGCAACGTTCTACTCGTCGGCAACGTTCTACTCGTCGGCAACGTT
>JAPKCI010000468.1 GCA_028823035.1 Rubripirellula sp. | reverse complement strand
GCTTGCGAAAAGGCAGTACAGCCTGTTGAACGCCGAAGCTCAGCTAACGAAGGCCGCGCCGACACTGGACGACCGGTTCACTTCGCCAGTTGCCACGAAACGCCTTGAGGCTCAGTTCGAAATCGCGGCGTGTGCGCTCATCGGTGGATTAAGCAACGTCGCAACAATTACGAGCGCGGCGGGAGAGATCAATGCGCAGCCTTACCTCGGGATTGGGCTTGAAGAATCCAATCACGGTTACGGCCACATGGGAGGCAACCAACGAGATTCCCGAGGGATTCCGCTTTACGAAAAGGCGCGTGGATTCGTCATGTCGCAGATCGCGACGATGGTGGATCGATTGGAGTCAACGCCTGATGGGAGTGGCACCATGATGGACAATACGCTGATCATCTACATGAGCGACGCGCCGGACACACATCATTCAACTGGGATGGAATGGCCCATGTTGCTGGTCGGCAATCTTGGCGGACGTTTAAAGCTCGGCGGGCAGTACATCAATTACCCCGGCTACGGAAAACCGGGGCACCGCACGGTGGGATCGTTCTACTCCACGCTCCTTCACGCAGCGGGTGCGCCGCAGGATACGTTCGGTCGACTCGATCCTGATTTGGACGAAGTCGCGATGCAAACGGGTCCGTGCCCTGAACTGCTTGGATAAAATCGCGAGCAGAGGTTAAAAGCAAATGACTCAACGACACATGTTAACTTCGCGTCTTTGCGCCTTTGCGCGATCATTCTTGATTTGGTTCTTCTTCGTCGCCACCACCCTCAACGGTGCCGAGACAACCGAGTTCCGGCGAGCGCTGCTGATCGGAAACGAAGATACCAAGCTGGAAGCAGCGTTGAAGAAACGCGGCTTTCTGATCTCGGAAGGCAATATCTCAGACTCCCTCGCCAGCATTCCACACAACGGTTTCAACGTGGTTTATTACCGTGGGATCGCTGAACATCGTGACGGAAAATGGCAGTTGTCCTCGGAGAGCCTGGTCGCACAGGATTTGATCAATCATCTGCAAAACAAGAATGTTGCTCGCCACAACGTACTTCTGTTTGATCTTCAAAACGCGGACGACAACTCTCGAAAGGCGTTTCACAGTGCCGTCCGTGGAATCGTCGGCAGCAACCACAGAGGCGGATTGGCGGTCGTCAACAAATCGGCAAGTGACGCCGATTCACTTGCCGCTCAATTCATTACGTGGCTCAAGAGGCCTGAATCGAATCTCCGCGATGCGTTTACAAAAACTTCCTATGTGTCTGCAGAAACCGAAGAGCCTGTCGTTCTACGTGGAAAGCCTTCACGGCCGATCTCTAGCCCGGCCAAGCTTACGCAAGGCGTCGAGTCTGGTGATGAATGGCTCGCTCCGGATGGCATGAATTTCATCTGGTGTCCGCCGGGTAAGTACGTGATGGGCGATCCTGATTTTTACGATGCCCAGCCCGTTTCGATCGCGATCGACAGAGGGTTCTGGATCAGCAAGTTCGAACTCACACGGCTTGATACATCAACAGAGCGAATGAATGCGGGCGGCTCGTTTACGTACGGTCGCCAACCGATGCAACCCGCTGGCGCTCTCCGCGTCGAAATTTTACTCGAACAGATTCACAAGAAGAAGGCTCCCGAGGGTTGGATCTATGATCTACCTTCCGAAGCCGAATGGGAATATGCCGCCCGTGCTGGTTCCAAAGCAGGCCTGCCTGCACCGATCGAAAAGCTCGGCCAGTTCGCCAACTTTGCCGATCGAAGTCTCTTCAATGCACACGAAGAAGTTCATTTCATCTTCGCTCATCGTGAGATCGATGACGGAACGGCGCATGGATTTGCCAACATCGGCCGCTACCAGCCCAACGCCTGGGGAATTCACGACATGTTCGGTAACGCCAGCGAGTATTGCGCCGGGTACTACGCCGAAGAGTTCACCGGAAAGGTGAACTACCATTTAAAAACCTCTCGCGATCGCGGAATCCCCGTCTTGCGTGGTGGTGCCTGGTGTACGCCAGTGAAGAAACTGCACGTCGCGTACCGCACTGGCTATAACGGCGATGAGAATCAGCCGTATTCCGGAGCCCGCCTTGTGCTTCGTCAAGGCAAGCGAGTCACAGTAACTCATGCCGAGTTGGTCGCCGCAAAGAAAGCCGAAGAAGCGGCAGCACGAGGAAAGAAATGATTCGACTCACAAATGTCAGGAGACTTCGTAGCTACGGTCGCCAGAGCGTGAGAATCTGCGTTTTGGCGATCGCAGCTACGATGCATATCGCGTTACTCGTTGGAACGATCCAGGCCGACGAGAAGCCTTTCGTATCTACCGTCACGCCGTTTCTCAAGACCTATTGCATCGACTGCCACAGCGTCGACAACGCCGAAGGCGACATCCAGCTCGATCATCTTCACGGACGATTCAACGATCGCAATGAGGCAAGTGTATGGGCACGAGTACTGGAAGCTCTTGCCTTCCGTGCCATGCCGCTCGCCTCGGCCGACTCGTTCCCGACAAGACTGGAATCGCGAGCGGTGCAGAATTGGATCGCGACGAATCTGAACCACCACGGCATTGAGTTTGAGGACAAATCGCATGCCGAGGGCTTTGGCAATCTGGTACCGCATGATTTACTGTTTTCGTCGAAAGAACGCCATCGCACGGTCGATGTGGCGGCGCGCATCTGGCGAGTCAGCCCAGAAACACTTCGTAGCAAG
>JAPKCI010000184.1 GCA_028823035.1 Rubripirellula sp. | reverse complement strand
CATGGTCAACTGGGTTCCCGGTTCACCCAGACTTTGGGCAGCGATAATTCCACCGGCCATTCCTTCTACGACCATCGAACTGGTCGACATGTCCATTCCGTAACAACAGCGACAGACACCTAACGGCGCGTCACAGGTCAAAGGTGTGCGGACCTGAATTTTCTCAAGCCCCATCGCCTCGATCTTGCGGGCAATCTCTGGCGTGATCATTTCGTTTTCAGCAACGATCGCTTCGTCGGTAACAGGATTGACGATTGACTGCCGACTGACTCGACCGTTGATCGAATCGACCAGACTGACTTCGACCTTTTCACCACGATAAACAACTCCTTTGGTGATCCCCTGAGTTGTACCGCAGTCATTCAAGGTGACGACAACGTTCTGGGCGACATCGGCCAGTTTACGTGTCAGGTAACCACTGTCAGCCGTTTTCAGGGCCGTATCAGCCAGACCTTTACGAGCACCGTGAGTCGAACTGAAGTATTCCAGCACAGACAGGCCTTCACGGAAGTTTGCCTTAATCGGTGTTTCGATGATCTCACCGGTTGGCTTGGCCATCAGACCACGCATGCCGGCCAATTGTCGAATCTGCTCGATACCGCCACGAGCACCCGAGTGCGACATCAGGAACACTGGGTTGATGTACCATCCACCTTCACGGACATCATTCTTCATGGCGTCCATCATGTCCTTGGTGATCGCTTCCCGTGCATTGGTCCATTCGTCCAAGACATGGTTGTATCTCTCCTTACCGCTCATCAAACCGCGGTCATAGTTCTTTCTGAGCTTCATGACTTCCTTCTCAGCGTTCTTGATGAAGGCAGTTTTCGTATCTGGCGTCACCAGGTCATCCGTGGCGAAAGAAAGACCACTTCGAGTCGATTCACGGAAACCCATCTGCATCATGTCATCGAGCAAATCAATCGTTGCTCGACGTCCCAGTCGCTGGTAGCAATCACTGATGGCTCCTGCCAAGTCACTACTCCGCATGGCCCGGTTATAGAAGTCCATACCATCGGGAAGCATCGCATTGAATCGAACACGCCCCGGAGTCGTATCGATGATTGCTCCGTAGACACCTGAATCGTCATCCGTCTTGAGCTGTTGGAATTTAGGCATACGCATCTTGATTCTGGCATGCAAGGCAACCACACCCTGCGAGAAAGCAAGATCGAGTTCGTCATACCCGGCAAACACCATACCCTCGCCTCTCTGATCGGGCATTTCGACGGTGGTGTAGTAACAACCCATCACGATGTCCTGCGATGGACTCATGATTGGTTTACCGTTGGATGGCGCGAACACATTGTTGGTACTCATCATCAACGTGTGCGACTCAACCTGAGCCTCGATCGATAGTGGCAAGTGAACAGCCATCTGGTCACCGTCAAAGTCAGCGTTAAATCCCTTGCAGACCAACGGGTGCAGGTGAATGGCGTTGCCCTCGACCAGCGTGGGCTCAAAAGCCTGAATTCCCATGCGGTGAAGCGTCGGAGCACGATTCAAGAGGACTGGGTGATTGGTGATCACCTGTTCCAGAATATCCCAGACTTCCTCGTCCTTCCGCTCCAACATCTTTTTGGCCGACTTGATGGTATCGGCATGACCGAGTTCCTTGAGTCGTCGAATGATGAACGGTTGGTAGAGTTCCAAGGCGATCTTTTTGGGCAGACCGCATTGATGCAGTTTCAATCGCGGCCCAACCACAATCACACTTCGAGCGGAGTAATCAACTCGCTTGCCAAGCAGGTTTTCGCGGAATCGACCCTGCTTACCCTTGATCATGTCCGTCAGGGACTTCAGAGGACGATTGGACGAACCGAGCACAGGCCGTTTGCAGCGGTTGTTGTCGAACAAAGCGTCAACTGATTGCTGCAACATTCGCTTCTCATTGCGAATGATCACTTCGGGCGCATTCAGATCCACCAACTTGCGGAGGCGATTGTTGCGGTTGATGATACGACGATAGAGATCATTCAGGTCACTGGTCGCAAAGTTACCGCTGTCCAGCAGAACCAGCGGACGCAAATCGGGTGGAATGACTGGAATGACGTCGAGCACCATCCATTCAGGACGATTGTCGCTGTCACGAATGGACTCAACGATCTTCAGACGATTGATCAGGTCTTTCTTTTTCTGCTTGGAACCGGTCTCGTCCAGTTCAACACGCAAGCGTTCAGACAGTTGCACAAGATCGAGTTGGTTCAGCAATTTGCGAACGGCCTCGGCGCCCATGTCGGCTTCGAATGAACCCTCACCGAATTGGGTGCGAGCTTCACGATACTCTTCCTCAGTCAGCAACTGCCGCGGTTCCAGTTCAGTGGTACCGGGATCGATCACTACATAGTCCTGAAAATAGATCACTTTCTCAAGTGAACTTGTCTTCATATCCAGCAGGTTACCGAGACGCGATGGCATCGCCTTGAAGAACCAGATGTGGACCACGGGAGCAGCCAGTTCGATGTGGCCCATCCGCTTTCGACGCACGCGACTGTGGGTAACTTTCACACCACAGCGATCACAAATCATTCCCTTGTACTTCATGCCGCGGTATTTGCCGCAGGCACATTCCCAGTCCTTTTCAGGTCCGAAAATGCGTTCGCAGAACAAACCGTCTTTCTCAGGACGATACGTCCGGTAGTTGATGGTTTCCGGTTTCTTCACTTCACCGAACGACCAACCCTTAATGTCCTGAGGACGAGCCAGTGAAATCCGGACCGATGCGTAATCGTTGATGCGATCGTAGTTGCTGGATTCGCCAATCGACATATTGTTGTGCTCCTGGTCGGCCTTGCTTGGCCGTTTCCGTGACTGAGACTCTTCTGGCGTAAAATCTGACTAACACACATCGCGATGAAAACTGTCCATCGTTCGGCCTGTGCTAGTCATGGCAATTTGACTTAAAAAATCGGGTTCAAAATTGGGTCAGGCAACCGATACGGACCTAAATGGGTCGTTTCTCGAGTTGCATGTTGAGTGCAAGACCGCGAATCTCGTTGGTCAAAACATCGAAACTGGCAGGCGTTCCCGCCTCCAATGTGTTCTCACCCTTGACCATTGATTCGTAAATCTTCGTTCGACCTTCAACATCGTCGCTCTTGACCGTCAACAGTTCCTGCAGGATGTAAGCGGCACCGTAAGCTTCCAGTGCCCAGACCTCCATCTCACCGAAGCGTTGTCCACCGAAGCGGGCTTTCCCACCGAGTGGCTGTTGCGTGATCAGCGAGTAAGGCCCGGTGCTTCGTGCATGAACCTTGTCATCAACAAGATGGTGCAGTTTCAACATGTAGATGTAGCCAACTGTCGTCTCCTGCTCCATCGGCTGTCCGGTACGACCATCTCGTAAGCGAATCTTGCCATGTGCTGGCAAACCGGCCTCATCAAGACACTTATTGATGTCGCTTTCCGAAGCACCATCAAACACTGGAGTAATCGCTTGGAAACCGAGTTTGGCTCCGGCCCAACCGAGATGCGTCTCGAGGATCTGTCCCACATTCATACGACTGGGAACCCCGAGCGGGTTGAGCATGATCTGAATCGGCGTGCCATCGGGAAGGAATGGCATGTCTTCAATGGGCAGGATTTTGGCAATCACACCCTTATTACCGTGTCGACCAGCCATTTTGTCACCCACACTGATGACACGTTTGGTTGCAATGTAGATCTTGACCATCTGCAACACACCGCTGCGGAGTTCATCCCCACGCTTCATGCTGTTAAGTTTTCGATCGCGAACGTCAATCGACGCTTCGACATTACCCCATTGCTGGCTGTAAACACCATCCAGTTCCTTCTTCTTCGCATCACCCTTGACTTGGTCAAGGATGTGATCAAATCGGAAAGAACAGGCTCGCTCGGCAACGAACTTGGGATCCTGCCCGTCGGCCAACGGCGTTCCAGTCGCGTCCTTGAATTTGGTTCCCGCGACCTCTTCGAGTTCGTGAATCAGCGCCTCGAAAGTGCTTGCAATTTCAGTATTGCCTTCGGTCTCGACATCCTTCAGTTCTTTCTCGAACGCCTTGCGCTCATCCTCGGAGAGACTCATGCGGCGAGAGAACTTCTGGGTATCAATCACGATACCTTCGATCCCCGAAGGGACTTCCAACGAGTCGTTCTTCACATCCTCACCCGCACGCCCAAAGATGGCATGCAACAGCTTTTCTTCTGGAGTCAGTTCCGTCTTGCTTTTGGGACTTACTTTACCAACCAGAATGTCGCCAGGCTTGACATAAGTACCGACCTCAACAATCCCGGTTTCGTCAAGATTACGGAGAGCCTTTTCTGAAACGTTGGGGATATCACGCGTGAATTCCTCACGCCCCAATTTTGTTTCGCGGATTTCTACATCAAAGTCTTCGATATGAATCGAAGTGTAGGTGTCGTTTCTCACCAGTTCTTCACTGATGATAATCGCATCCTCGTAATTGTATCCATCGAAGGACATGAAGCCCACCAGCACGTTACGACCCAATGCGAGTTCACCTTTTCGGGTGGCTGCACCGTCCGCAATGATCTGATTTCGCTCGACCTTTTCACCAAGTTCAATGATCGGCCGCTGGTTCAAGCAGGTACGTTCATTGAGCCCCTGATACTTTTTCATATGGTAGTGGTCGCTACCAATTTCGATCCGCGTGGAGTCGCAGTAGGATACTTTCCCGGCGCGTCGGGCACGAACCACCATGGCACTATTGCGAGCCACTTCCCGCTCCATTCCCGTACCGACAATTGGTGGTTCAGCAACGAGCAATGGCACTGCCTGCCGCTGCATGTTCGATCCCATCAAAGCACGGTTCGCATCATCGTGCTCGAGGAACGGAATCAATCCGGCCGAAACACCAACCATTTGAGCTGGTGCGACGTCCATGTAATCCACCTGGTCGGGCTGGACAATCTCGAAGTCACTGCGGAACCGGGCGATCATGTTGGGGCCGGCGACCAGATCGCCATTCTTGACCTCGGTGTCAGCAGGTGCAACGTAGGACTC
Organism: Rubripirellula sp.; assembly: GCA_028823035.1. Classification (GTDB taxonomy): domain Bacteria; phylum Planctomycetota; class Planctomycetia; order Pirellulales; family Pirellulaceae; genus Rubripirellula. The sequence continues at coordinate 7,915 of JAPKCI010000184.1, read as the reverse complement.
GCTCTCCTCGTCCGCACGCAGCCAGACAGTTTCCTCGGTTACTGTGCCGTTCTTGATGCGGCGATAAGGCGTGATCAGGAAGCCATAATCATCAACGCCAGCGTAAATTGCCAACGAACTGATCAAGCCAATGTTCGTCCCCTCAGGAGTTTCAATCGGGCAGATTCGACCGTAGTGCGAAATGTGCACATCACGGACCTCGAAACCTGCACGCTTACGGTTCAGACCACCTGGTCCAAGAGCAGACAGGCGACGCTCGTGAGTCAACTGACTCAACGGATTCGTCTGGTCAACCACCTGCGAAAGTTCGCCACGACCAAAGAAGTAATCAATAGCAGCGGAAACGCTTTTTGGATTAATCAGGGAACGCGGACTCATGTCCGTGGCGTCCTTGATACTCATCCGCTCCTGAACGGTGCGGCGAAGCTTCAAGAACCCTTTTCGCAACTCCTCGCTTGCCAATTCATCAATCGTCCGCAGACGACGATTGCCGAGGTGATCGATATCGTCGATCTCGGCGTCACTGTCGGTATCAAAAAGGTCAATCAGGTAGCGAATTGCCGAGATCATATCGTCGTGACGCAAAGTCATTTCCGATTCACTGGCACCCAACGCCAACTTGCGGTTCAGACGGAATCGACCGACTTTGCCCAACCTGTAGCGGTTCTCGTCGTAAAACTTTTCGGTAAAGAGCGTCCGAGCCTTCTCTAATTGCGGCGGATTGCCGGGGCGAAGACGCTGGTAGATTCTCAACAACGCCTCTTCATGACTGGCGGTGTTGTCATCCGCCATGGTGTTGAAGATCAATGGAATCTTAGGAGACTCCATCGCTTCAATGCTTTTCACAGCGGCGGTGCAGATCGTCTCGGAGACATCCTTCGTGATGCGGTGGCCCGCTTCCACGATAATTTCTCCTGCACGCTCAGAACTACTCGGGTAGACGACATCGTCAACGGCGATCTTGCCCTCGATTTTTGCCGCACTGCGACCGCCACTGATTTTCAGTGTTTCGGTTTCGTAGAACGCGTTCAGCAGATCGGCATCAGTCGAAAGACTCGGATCCATCGCACGCAGCAAGGTGGTTGCAGCGAACTTACCGCTCTGGTCGATTCGGACCGTCAACGCGTCTTTCTTGGTGACATTTACCTCGATCCACGAGCCCCGCTCGGGAATGACCCGGCAGCTTGGCAACTTACGATCGGTTGTCGTGTCCTGCTCAAGCACAAAATCAACACCTGGGCTACGGTGCAATTGGCTGACGACCACACGCTCGGCACCGTTGATGATGAACTCACCACCCCCCATCATGATCGGCAAATCACCCAGATAGACTTCTTCCTCGAGAGGTTCCTCGCGATTTAGCCGAAGCCAGATCCTCAGCGGACGCCCATAAGTCAAACGGAGCTGGCGGCACTCCTGACTGGTGTAGCGTGGCTTACCCAATTCGTAGTGCAGGTATTCCAGCGTTGTGTTCCCGTCGTAACTGCTGATCGGGAAGATCTCACGAAGCACCGACTCCAAACCCTGATTCTCACGACCCTTGGGTTCAGCGTCTGCCTGCAAGAACGCAGCGTAGGAAACGGTTTGAAGCGCAGTCAGATCAGGAAGCTCGAAGGTCCCGAGCCCAGTTCCGAAGTGACGTATGCTCGTCGGCTCAAGTCGACGTTGACTCGTGGTTGCCATCGTTTGGGAAAGCTCCTTGGAAAGCCAATTGGTTTGGACGGCCCGGTGTCAGTTAACACTCAACTGCACCGACACAATGGATTAGACGTTCAGCGCAAACCTGAAGCTCGAACTCAGTTCAGAGCGGGTGGGCGAAAATTCTACCGATTCCTGTCGCGGCATTCCGGGGAGCCGTGCGGGATAAAGGGAGTAGAAATTAGACGAAGAACGCAACATTGGGCCGATGATCACTCAGGAAAATTAACAGATCACCCAATTTCCGAAAAGGGCAACTTTGAAGATCTGGCCCGATTAATGCACAGGTCACACAACAACCACATTTCCCGGAATCCAATTGAGTTCCAGACCCGACGACTAACCTGAGCATGCGAACCAACGAACTGACCGGGATTTTTTTCCATTTTATTCGCACTGAGGTCACCAAAGCAACCCTGCCAGTCCACAGCGAAAGAATAGCCACCCTTGCTCTGGAAATATTTTATTTCGATCGCCATCACTGAGAATCACAACCTTGCCGAATACTCGATTCGATCCTGACTGTCTGAGAAAAACAAACCGCTCGAAATCGATTTTCGATTTTTTAGAATAAGCCTGCTGCCGGAAACGCGATGGAACCTGAGCAACGCCCCCCCAAAATTCGATTGCCCGCCCCCAGCGATGGACTTCCCCCAACCGGTGACGCCCCCGGAGCGTCTTGAGATTGGCCCGAAAAACAGGGCAAAGATAATACTTCGGCAACCTGATCACTTCGACTTTGTGGCTCGATGACGACGGTAACTGATCAAAACATGCCCCCCTGCAGGACAAAAGCGTCGTGCCGATCGGTCGCTTCGCGCAAAATGTCTGCTTGTGACTTGTCATCCGTCGAATGACCACGTCCCTGGCCCGCTCAACTGCATCGTTACAGCTTCGCGATCTTATCCGAAGACCAGCAAGCCTCCACTGTCTACTGAACCCACTATGCATGTATCCGATTTCCTCGAAACCCATTTTCGGCACTTCAACGCACGTGAACTGGTTGCCGCCGCCCGCTCGTACCGCGACTTCGTTTCGGATGCCCAACAAGGACGAATGATGGTGACGCTTGCGGGCGCGATGAGCACGGGTGAACTCGGCATCTCATTGGCTGAAATGATCCGTAGTGGGAAAGTCCATGCCATCACCTGCACGGCCGCCAATCTTGAGGAAGATATTTTCAACCTTGTCGCAAACAAGGAATACAAGATTGTTGAAAACTGGCGTGCTCTTTCGGCAGCAGACGAGGTCCAACTTCGTGATGCCGGGTTCAATCGGGTCACCGACACGTGTATTCCAGAAACTGTGATGCGGCACATCGAGGGGCGACTACTTACTCGCTGGCAGCAGTCTGCCGCTGCAGGAACGCCCCGATTCCCCGTGGACTACATGTTCGACCTGCTCGATGACGAGGACCTCGTTCAGCATTATCAGATTCCCCGTGAACACAGCTGGCTGGCAGCTGCCAAGGATATGAAAATTCCTGTTTTCGTGCCGGGATTTGAAGACTCAACTCTCGGAAACATCTACACGGCCCGGGTAATCCAGGGTGTAATCCCCAACCATGAGGCGATGGTTACCGGTACCGCCCAAATGGAACGTCTGGCCGGCTGGTATCAGGAACAAGCCAGCAAGGGACCAATCGGTTTTTTCCAAATTGGTGGCGGCATCGCAGGCGACTTTTCCATCTGCGTCGTCCCGATGTTGATTCAGGACTTGAAACTTGACGTTCCATTCTGGAGCTACTTTTGCCAGATCAGTGATGCGGTGACCAGCTATGGAGGCTACAGCGGCGCTGTGCCCAACGAAAAAATCACTTGGTACAAGCTTTCTGAATCAGCTCCCAAATTCATGATCCAGAGTGACGCCTCGATTGTGGCTCCGCTCATTTTCGCGTACGTGCTCGGCTGGTAAACCGTGACTTACAACTGATGTCGACTCAATCATAAAAACCGTCACTTCCCGATCATCTCGACACGGCACGAAGCAACTGACAACGACAACCAACACTGAAATTGATCACACCGCGACGTGATCATATTCGCAACATTTCCCCAGCCCCCAGCATTGGAAATCGCGATGTGTGATTTTCCAACCTTGGGACACCTGCCTCTTCGCCCGAGCATCAATCCATGACACAAAGTTCGAACCACACAATGAGCCTGACGCGATCTTGCCGAACCGCTACCCGACAGGATCGCAGCAGGCTTTCCCGACGAGTTGCGTTGCAATGGCTCGCAACAATCGGTTCGACGGTATACGGCCGCAGCTTGATTGCAGCCCCACCCAACTCAGCGGCCGTTGTCAAAAACAAACTGATCACTTCAATTACCAAGCAAACTCTGTGGCAGAATCGCGATGGTCGGGGAACGACCTGGTTCCACCCTCGTGCCTGCATGTTGCCGAGCATACCAGTGCCGACGGCACTGATGTTGCTGCAGGAGATCGGCGGATCCGACTACTTTGGACCAGTCCACTTCAGTGAATCAAGGGACCTTGGCAAAAACTGGACGACGCCCCAACCCATCGCGTCCCTGGGCCGTGTTCCCGTCGATGGTCATGTTGGTCTGCAGGCGGGTGTCTGTGATGTGACGCCACAATATCACCCAGCGACCAAGACAGTACTTGCACTCGGCCACGTCGTTTTTTACCGAGGCGCCAAATTCGCCAATCAAGATCAACTTGCACGATTTCCAATGTACGCAGTTCGAAACCAGGACGGCTACTGGTCCGAACGAAAACAACTGAAGTGGGATGATCCACGCGGGTCCTTTATTTATTCTAACAACTGCGGTCAACGCGTCGTGATGCCCGATGGTGATATCATGATGTCATTCACATTTGGGCCGGAATCCAAACACCGAATGGTTGCCGGTGTACGCTGCACATTCGACGGCGAGACATTAAGAGTTGCCCAAGTTGGCAAACCACTAACCAATCAAATAGGACGGGGATTGCTGGAACCGTCGGTGACCCGTTTTGATGATCGATTTCTGATGACCATCCGAGCTGAAGATGGCCATGGCTATGTTGCTGTCAGTGAGGACGGAATCGATTACGCGGAACAACAACCGTGGCGATGGGATGATGGACAAGCCATCGGCATGTCAACAACGCAACAGCATTGGGTAACGCATGGCGATGCGCTGTTTCTGGTTTACACGAGACAAGCCCCAAGCAACCAGAATGTGATCCGCTGGCGTTCTCCACTTTGGATTGCCCGCGTCGATCCGGAACGCCTTGTCCTGATCCGCGAGAGCGAGCAGACAGTGCTGCCTCTGGTCGGTGATGGCGTGGCAGAACCCAATGCAGTTGCCTTGATGGGAAACTTCAACGTGACTAACGCAAGTCCTCACGAAACCTGGGTCACGGTTGGCGAATGGATGCCCAAACAGAACGCCAAAGGAAATGTGCTGCTTTCAAAAATCGCCTGGGCCAGGCCCAACGCACTCGCGCCCAAATGACCTGCGGCCCACGATTCACACGTCGTAACAACCGACGGTTGGTACTGCATCAAAACGGTCATCGAACCCGCTACCAGCAAACTCATCAGGACCTGCACTTTCAATTGCCCGATAGCTGCTGAATCCCCAGTCGGGGCTTTGAGAAGACGCCATTTCCAACAACTTCACAGCAACTGGCATCCCTGGCACATCCACAACTCATCCCCGGCACAGCGACCCGCTGAAGCTCAATACTAGGGTGAGAGAGCACTAAAGTTACAGAAGAACAGAACATGCGGCCTACTAAACAAGGCTCCCATGGGGCATAATCGCGTGTTTTTACCCTCCCCGTGTACGTGGATCTCGACGCATGTCAGCAGATAAAATTGGCGATCTCGCTGTCACTTTCGATGATGTACTGCTCGAACCCCGCTACAGCGAGGTCGTGCCCAGCGAAGTGGACGTCGGCTCGCAGCTGACCCAACGGATTCGATTGCAGATCCCATTTCTCTCTGCTCCGATGGACACAGTCACCGAATCAGAAATGGCGATCGCTTTGGCGAAAGATGGTGGGCTGGGGATCATTCACAAAAACCTGTCGACGGTCAGTCAAACCGAACAGGTAATGAAGGTGAAACGTTCTGCCAACGGGATCATCATTGACCCTGTCACGTTATCGCCAAAAGAGAAAGTCGGCCGAGCGGCCGAATTGATGGACGAGGCTAATGTCTCGGGCATCCCCATCGTTCACGAGGATCAAACCTTGGTCGGCATTTTGACTCGTCGCGACCTGAGGTTCCTAGAAGACCCAGCCCTCCCAGTTTCCGAAGTGATGACGCGGGAGAATCTGGTCACGGCGGTAGGAAATGTAACGCTTGAGGAAGCTGAGCGAATTTTAACGGCAAAAAAGGTCGAGAAACTTCTGCTGATTGACGAAACTAGAAAACTAACGGGACTTATTACGATTCGTGACATCGACATGATGAAGCGTTTCCCTCGTGCTTGCAAAGATCCGCAGGGAAGATTGCGGGTCGGGGCAGCCGTGGGTGTCAGCGACTTCGAGCGTGCGGAAGCACTCGTTCGGCAGGGAGTAGACCTGTTGGTGGTCGATTCAGCTCATGGACACAGCAAAAACGTAATCGAAACCGTCCAGGAAATAAAACAACAAAAAAATTGGGACGTCGATGTGGTGGCAGGGAATGTCGCCACGGCCGAAGGAGCACAAGCGTTAATCGATGCGGGTGCAGATGCTATCAAAGTTGGCATCGGACCAGGTTCGATTTGCACGACGCGAGTGATCAGCGGAATCGGGGTTCCCCAAATATCGGCCATCCTAGAAACGGCTCGGGTGGCGAGTGAACGGAACATACCAGTCATCGCTGACGGAGGGATTCGATTCAGCGGCGACATTACGAAGGCCATCGCGGCCGGAGCCAGCACCGTGATGATCGGCAGCCTGTTCGCAGGCCTGACCGAAAGTCCCGGCAAGGTCATTCTATACCAAGGTAGGACTTTCAAGTCCTATCGAGGCATGGGATCGATGGGTGCGATGGTGAAGGGAAGCAGTGATCGGTATCGGCAGAAGGGCACCGAGGCGGGCAAACTTGTCCCCGAAGGTGTCGAAGGCCGCGTACCTTTCAAGGGTCCACTTAGTGATTACCTCTACCAATTGGTCGGGGGATTGAGAGCGGGCATGGGTTACGTCGGAACACGGACGATTGACGAATTGAGACGCGATGGCAAGTTCATTCAAGTCTCAGCTGCAACGGTGAGGGAAAACCATCCGCATGACATTGCAATTACACAAGAAGCGCCCAATTACAGCCCGGACGTCCAAACGGGCGAATCTGGTTAAGCTGGTACTCTGCTTGACTGCCTGCTCGCTGGGAGCAGGCCACGTGGAAGACTTGCGGGCCCAAGAACCGGTCACTACGATCCAACCGTCTTTTCAAGGCTACTCAAGCCAAATGCAGCCAGTGCCAAAGGAAGGGTTCCAAGAACCCAACCGGGCTGCTGCCAACCCCCAGCGTCCTGGCTGGGACCTCCGCTGGAGAAAAAGCAGCAACACGCCAACAGCGAAAAAAGCAACCTCGTTGCAACTCAAGACCTCGGCTACAGCGGCAACGCCATCGTACAACGTAGTTCGTCAGGTATCAGGCGAGGCTCCGCTGCCCAGTTCCCAACCAACCACGGGCTCACCTGCCAGTGGCCACCCCAGACTTCAGGTTGCAGGGAACGCACCTGCTTTGAATCCGATTCGGGTTCAAGCACAATCGGCACATCCCAGAGACCGCCAGCATGCCCCGTCCCCATCGGGTGTGGCACATGCCCAATGGATTACCCAGCCTCAGGAAAACGCTAAACCGGCACCAGATTACTTCGTAGACCCTTTTGGTAATAGTGAAACTCGAGCCGTGTTGACGCCGCCTGTCTCGGCTTCTCCAGTAGCCATTTCTCAAGGTGCGATGCAAATTCCGCGCAGCCGTCTTTCCTCGGGCATGCCGCTGGAATTGCGGCCCGCCAACGGACTGCGAGCAAATATCGCTCAACTCGAATTACCAGGTTCAAAACCACCAACGGCTTCTTCACCAGCGGTAGAGCCAGTCAAGGCGGGGGCGAAACCTGCAGAACCCAACAAAGCTACGCTCAACAACACGACGCCTGAACCAACGCTTCAACTCGCTCCACCAAAACCTGAGCCGACACCGGCACTCACACAACCGGCACTCACACAACCGGCACTCACACAACCGGCACTCACACAACCGGCACTC
>JAPKCI010000183.1 GCA_028823035.1 Rubripirellula sp. | reverse complement strand
TGAGTCGTCGCCATCTGAGTCGTCGCCATCTGAGTCGTCGCCATCTGAGTCGTCGCCATCTGAGTCGTCGTCATCGTCGTCCCAATCGTCGTCGTCCCAAACGTCGGCGTCATCGTCGGCGTCATCGTCGGCGTCATCGTCCACGGCGGCGGCGTCATCGTCGGCGGCGTCGGCGTCGTCCACGTCGTCCACGTCGTCGTCCTCGAAGTACCCGTCTTCGGTATCCTCCATGACAGACTGCGCTGCATCGCTGGATGAGCTAAGATCGGATTCATCTAGGGCGGCTACCGAAAAAGCGGCAACAACGGGGCCAGACTCTGCAACAGTTGGTACGACAGTGGTACTCACAACGAGCTCCTTCTTGGATGTCGACAATTCATCAAGGGGTGAATCTTCTGGATTGGTATCTTCCTGCAATGTTTGCCATTGGATCGCTGGCAATGCATCCGTATTTGGAAGCCCAAAGAGTTGTAAGAAATGTTTGGTGGTTCCGTAAAGATAGGGACGCCCTAACTCCTCGCTGCGACCGACAATTCGAATCAAGTCCCGTTCCATTAGTTGACGCAACAACTCGCCGCAACCAACACCTCGAACTGCCTCGGCATTGGCTCGCGACACAGGTTGACGATAAGCGACCACTGCAAGGGTTTCCATCATCGGTGTCGATAATCGTACTGGTGCCGGTAAGTGCCCCAACCGGGCAAGCCACGGTGCCAAGGCAGGTCTGGTCAGCAGGCGGTACCCGCCAGCCACTTGTTCCACCCGGATCGCGCGACCGTATTCCTCAAAAGTCCTGTTGAGCTGGCGAATTAGTGTACGAGCCTCGGTAGCATCCGCCAAGTGCGCCATTTGACACAGTTTCCGGAGGCTCAAGGGTGTTTTCGCGAGGAACAGTACGGCCTCCAGCCGCATCCGGGAAACTCTCGGATCGATCTCCTCCCCAGCTTCAGGAGGCTGGCCTGACCGGAAGGAATTATCGGCCGGATCTGCCTTTTGGGTTACTCTATACGGCCTTCGCAGCAAGATTCTCTCGACTCGAACCGCCTCCAAGATTGAGCCAGCGGGCCGCGGTGATGCTATCAAGTTGCGAGATTCAACTGAGTTCCAGCAAACGGTGGGGGTTCTCTGACGCATCATTGCTTACAGTAGACTGTTGAGGACTTGCTTTTTCCCTACCCGAACATCCCCCAACAACGCTCTCGTGTCCACCTCGGTTTCACCATCAGCTCAATCTGGAAAGTCCGTTGCGAAACAAAACCGCGTGGTCAAAGGTTGGGTGACCGTTACCGCGACCATCCTGCTTTGTCTTGTTGTAGGATTCGTAATCCGAACACAAGGCTATATCAGTGGCTATGAATTTGCACCTTCCCACTTTGAACAGAGGGAATTCAGTTTTTATGAAATCCCCCTGATTCACCTGCAAATCACGCCCGTCAAACGGAAGGACACGACCCCGGCGGCGGCCACTTATGTGCGTATGACTACCCTTAAGAACGTGCCGAGGGGGCCCGCAACCACGTGGCATCTGGTTTCCATCTCGAGGGGACTGACGGGACAAACAGTTTCCGACGCTAATTTGCTTCTACAGCAACTCCTGATGGATGATCCGAACAGTTCCTATTGGCAAACCTGGAGCAAGCAACATCCCAACCACTCAGCAATCCTCTGGCCCATCATCCAACAACTGGCTCAGCGAGAACTTTATGTGTTAATACCGATGGTCTTTCAAATCGCCGAAGCCAACAGTGATAGCCCAACACAAATGCAGAAAATCCTTGATAAAAGATTGGCCGAGGAATACGTCACCTTGATCAAGGATATGAGAGAAGCAAAAAATGGGGATATCGCTGCTGAATTGCTCGCAGAAGCTCTGATTGATTACCCAAGTGATCCCGAACTTAAACGTCTCGCTCAGGGCAATGATTGAACCGGTAGCGAAACCAGAAGGAAAACGGCGTGACTTCGGTCTATTTGGATAATAACGCGACGACTGCAATCGACCCGCGAGTCGCAGACGTGATGCTGGAGAAATTCCTCGCTGGTCCAACCAATGCTTCCAGCCAGCACGCTTACGGAAGGCGATCGCGTTCCGAGCTGGATAGCGCGATCGAGTCGATAGGTGCTTGCCTCGGGACGCGACTGGATCAACCGAACGGCGCCCGATTGATCATCACCAGCGGTGGTACGGAATCGAACCACCTTGCCTTGACTGGCTTGGGCGATGGCGGCCCGATCATCCTGAGTCGAATTGAGCATCCAAGTGTGATTGCTACCGCCCAGTGGCTTGAACAACAGGGTCAAACTCTGCGCTGGCTAGATGTCGATCATGATGGACTGATCAAAGTGGAACAACTAAAAGACTTGATTTCCATCGATGGTTGTAACGCATCCTTGGTCTCGCTCATGGCTGCCAACAACGAAACCGGGGTCGTTCAGCCAATTCTTCAGGCAGCCGAGATCTGTCGAGTTTCAGGTGTACCGTTGCACGTCGATGCAACCCAAACTGTGGGTAAATTACCTCTGAATCTGCAGGAAACCGGTGTTTCAGCCCTTAGCTTTACCGCTCATAAATTCCACGGACCAGCAGGCGTGGGGGGCCTCTGGCTGGCAACCAAGATGAAAATTCAACCTGTTTTCCACGGCGGTGAACAGCAACTGGAAACCCGGCCAGGTACCGAGCCAGTGGCACTGGCAGTGGGGATGGCCGAGGCCCTTCGGCTGGCAGTGTTGGAGATGAAAACCTCCACTGAGCACACACAAATGCTTCGAGATCGCCTCGAAAACGGGCTGACCCAGCGTCATCCTGATCTGATCATCCAGGGTAGATCCCACTCGCGGCTTCCCGGTACCACCTCCATTTCATTTCTCGGGACCGATCGCCAATCGATGCTGATGGCGCTCGATCTCGTCGGAATTGCCTGCAGCAGTGGTTCGGCCTGCAGTAGCGGCAGTAGTCCCCCCAGCCACGTACTCATCGCCATGCAGCGTTCATCTGATGAGATTGATTCGGCACTACGCTTTGGTGTCTCAAAGTTTTCCACCGTTGATGAAATTGATCGTGCAATTGAATCTATCTCCATTGTTTACAAGAGGTTACAGAAAAAAACTTCCGTGGATAACTAGCTTTATTTCGCTCGCTTTTCGATGAACTGCTCGTAAAATATGGGTAATCATCCATTCTGGATGATCCCACCCAACAGCCTTCGACCTTCTTTCAATGGCCACCGCGACCGGCACTGCTGCAACGGTTCATTCGTTTCCACTTGAGCGTCCCAGCGCCCGAGTACGTAAGCGAACTGCGCCGATTCAAGGTGGCAGCCTGCCCTACTTTATCGCCGGCGATGAGAATCGGATGGTCCGTTTCGTGGCGTCTGCAGAAGGCTCCGTCTTTGGCCTAGGAAACCCACTGTTACTTGTGGGCCCCAGTGGCAGCGGCAAGACAGCCATTGCTTTGCATCTGGCAGCAAGAGAGTCCAGTCGCTCAAACACGGGCGAACCGACACCGGTGCTGTACTATCCTGCCGTTGATTTTGCCCGCCTGTACGCTGAGGCTGTGGGAGCTGACGACCTGCCACCCCTTCGTCAGGAAATTAGTGAAGCTCCTATTTTGGTGATCGATGACTTGCACCTGATCAACGATAAATCGGCGGCACAGGACGAGTTGGCCGCCAGAATCGAAGATCGAGTCACTCGCGGACTGCCGACCCTGCTCGCCTGCAAACGACTACCTTCTGAAATCCGGGGCATGCGGCCGTTATTGGTAAGCCGCGTCCTGCCTGGCTTGACCATTCCCTTGGAAATGCCAACCGGAGCTGCCAGATCTCAGTTACTTAGGGAGATTGCCGTTCATTTGGGTTTGGAAATTGACAGCGACCTGATCGATTCACTTGATCAGAAACTCGAACCACGAATTCCCACGCGTGCATTGGAAGCGGCTCTGAAACAGGTGTCTTTATGGTGCCGTATGAATGAAGCGGCACCGAACGAGGATGCGATCGCCTCTGCGATTATGGTGGTTGGCCAACGCCAGGAGATTTCTCTGGCTGCGATTTCGAACACTGTTGCGAAGTACTTTCGCCTGAAGGTCGCGGACCTAAGAAGCAGTTCCCGAAAACAAAACCTCGTTCGTGCTCGATCCTTGTCCATGTTCATGGCCAGACAAATGACCTCGAAAAGCATGCACCAGATTGGCGAGTATTTTGGTGGGCGTGATCACACCACCGTGCTGCATGCCATCCGTAAAACCCAAGTGTTACTAGAATCGGATACCGATTTACAGCGAGCAGCAGAGGATGTCAGAGAAAAATTCTGTGAGACGTGATTTTTTTGAGACGTTAATAACGTGTTCAATTGCTGTTCTGCGCCCGACTCATCCGGGCTGATTTGCGACACACCCTAAAAACCAGATGGTTCGTAACTGTCGAAAACCACGTCACTACTCAACACAAAACCAACCGATGGACAACCTGTTTTCCACCTACTTTCAATTGTCCTAACCCCATAACGCTAATGGATTTAAGTACCATTATCATCTTATTATGACAGCATTGTCGGTGGGATTACGATTACGACGGTAGATAAACTTAATCTTTAGTAATAGCAAGATCACAGGAACCTCATACTGAACCAACATTGGCCCGATGCAAGGGAAGCATCAACGGGGTACAACATGCAAACCTGATTAACTGATAGCTTCCACAGTTTCTGTTTGCATTTCCATGAAGATCACCTGCCACCGTGAATCACTGACCAATGCATTTGCACTTGCGGCCAGCATTGCTCCTACCCGATCTCCGAAAGAGATTCTACAGAATGTGAAAGTGACAGCAGCGGGTGGCAAGATCACGTTGACTGCCACTGACATGGAGGTAGGAATTCGACTTGATCTGGAAGAGGGTGTGACAGTCGAAACAGAGGGAACGGCTCTGCTTCCGGTGCAACGGACCATGGCGATTCTGCGAGAGAATAATGACGAGGTACTGGAATTTGAAACTGATGAGTCAGGAATTCGAGTCAAGGGAAAACGCAGTAAGTTCAAACTACCTGGCAACGATCCTGATGAGTTCCCGAGTGTCGCTGGTTTTGATGAAGACAAGTATCACATCATTCCGACCCGACTATTCCGCGAGATGGTGAGGCGGACGGTATTTGCGACTGATACAGACAGCAGCCGTTTTGCTCTGGGTGGAGTTCTGCTGGAAATGGAGGAGGCGCGGGTTACTGCAGTGGGGACTGACGGGCGTCGATTGGCTCGTATGGAAGGAACTGGAGAGTCGGTAGGCGGCCATCAGACGACCGGAGCTAGCACGATCGTTCCAACAAAAGCCATTCAGTTGATTGAGCGTGCCCTAAACGACAATGATGATACGGTGGACGTAGCGGCACGTAACAACGATTTGATAGTTCGGACGCCGCAAGCAGTCATCTGTTCGCGTTTGGTAGAAGGTCGCTATCCGAACTGGCGACAGGTTTTTCCAAGTCGTGAAAATGCAATTCAGCTAGATGTAACTGTAGGTCCCTTGTTTGCTGCCTTACGGCAGGCAGCGATTGTGACGGATCACGAGAGTCGAGGTATTGATTTCACCTTTGCGGAGGGAACCTTAAAATTGGAAGCGAGTACGGCCGAGATTGGTGAATCGCAGATAGAGTTTCCGATAGCCTACGATGGTGAGCCAATTACCATGACGATGGATCACCGCTACCTTGCTGATTTTTGCAAGGTGCTGGATAACGAGACCTCATTCACATTTGAAATAGAGTCTGGTGCAGCTCCGGCCTTGCTGACTACAGATGACGGTTATGGTTACGTGATCATGCCGATGGCGCGGGACCGTTAGAACCGCTCACGGGTGTGAAACCTTTTGAGGGATTCAGAGCTTTTAAGTCTGGGTTTGAATGAGATATTGTTGTTTAGAAGCATGTTTCAGCAAGCATAAAAAAAGCGACGGATAAAACCGTCGCTTCTGGGATTCAGACAAGCATCTGTTCAGAGATCAGCTTTTATTATCGGTCACTGTTTCGTCACTCTCGCCGACACCAGCACTGACTGGTTCGGCATCTTCGGACAAGCCACGGGTTTCACCGTGGAATTCGAGTCGAATGATTTTGACTCGGGAGCCATCGGAATCAAACATTTTTCCATCGTCGTTGGTGGTCACATCTTTGGCTTCGACCCGGTCACCATCAGCGTTTTCTAGGATGCCTACAATGACAATTGTGTCCTTGCCCTCAAAGGCTCCGCGCAACAATTCTTCGCTGAGTGGATCTTCGATACGTTGCTCCAAAGCTCTGCGCAATGGGCGAGCACCGTAGTCGAGATTGCTTCCCTTGGTGACCAGGTATTCTTTTGCTTCCTCAGTCAATTCGATGGAAAGTCCACGATCGAGCAATCGTTCCCGAACTTTTGCAAGTTCGTAGTCGATCACGTTCTTGAGATCGTCCTTGGTAAGGTGCCGGAAGATAATGGTGTCATCAAGACGGTTTAGAAACTCGGGACGGAACACTCTTTCGATCTGGTCCATCACTCGTTGCTTCATAGAATCGTAACTTGCATTAGCATCTGGTTTTTGGAAACCAAATGCCGATTCATTTTTGATCGCTTCTGCACCGGCATTGGTCGTCATGATCAGGATGGTGTTACGGAAGTCGATATTGCGACCGAACGAATCGGTCAATCGACCTTCCTCCATGACTTGCAGCATCATGTTGAACACGTCGGGATGTGCTTTTTCGATTTCATCGAAGAGCACGACAGCGTAAGGCCGTCGACGAATTTTTTCGGTCAACTGACCGCCTTCTTCGTAACCAACAAATCCAGGAGGAGCTCCGATCAAGCGGCTGACGTTGTGTTTTTCCATGTACTCACTCATGTCGATATGAACGAGTGCATCGGCATCACCAAACATGTACTCGGCAAGTGCTTTGGCGAGTAACGTTTTACCGACTCCGGTCGGGCCAGCGAAAATGAATGATCCGGTTGGTCGTTTTGGATCTTTCAATCCACTACGACTTCGCCGTACGGCCTTGGATACAGCGGTCACGGCAGCATCCTGGCTGATGACACGTTTGTGCAGTTCCTCTTCCATTTTTATCAGCCGAAGACTGTCTTCAGTGGAAAGCCGCGTCAATGGAATACCAGTCATCTTGCTGACAACTTCAGCGATGATTTCCTCATCAACAACACCGTCAGTCTGTTGACTCTTGTCTCGCCATTCCTGAGTGATCTGATCTTTCTTTTTCCGCAGTTTTTCAGCCTGATCACGCAGGTTGGCTGCTTTTTCAAAGTCCTGATTAGCAACTGCGTCTTCTTTTTCCTTGTTCAGCTTTTCGACTTCTTCGTCAATTTCTTTCAGATCTGGTGGACGGGTCATGGTTCGCAGACGGACACGGGCACCTGCCTCGTCAATCACATCGATTGCTTTATCCGGCAGGCATCGAGCAGTGATGTATCGTTCGCTCATTTCGACGGCAGCGACAACAGCATCGTCGGTGAACTGCACCCGGTGATGTTCTTCGTATCGACCTCGCAATCCCTTAAGGATTTCGATGGTTTCATCTTTGTTGGTCGGTTCCACAATGATTTCCTGGAATCGACGAGCAAGAGCGTTGTCTTTCTCGATGTACTTTCGGTACTCGTCCAAGGTGGTGGCACCGATGCATTGGATTTCGCCTCGGGCGAGCGCCGGTTTCAGGACGTTTGCAGCATCAATGGCACCTTCAGCACCACCAGCGCCTACCAAGGTGTGAAGTTCGTCAATGAAGATGATGGTGTTCTTGACGCGTCGCACCTCAGTCATCACCGCCTTGATCCGTTCTTCAAATTGGCCGCGGTATTTCGTGCCGGCGACCATCATGGCCAAGTCAAGCACGACGATCCGCTTTTCGGCCAGGATCTCAGGTACTTCACCCTCAATCACGCGTTGAGCGAATCCTTCGACAATGGCGGTTTTGCCAACACCTGCTTCACCGAGCAGAACCGGGTTATTCTTGGTGCGTCGACAGAGGATCTGGATGGCCCGCTCGATTTCTCGATCACGACCAATGACCGGGTCTAATTCGCCCTTTTTGGCCAGTTCGGTCAAATCACGCCCAAAGCTATCCAGAGCTGGTGTCTTGCTTTTGCCGCTCTTCCCCGAACTACTGGGGCTTTCGCTATCGCCTGTACGGCCACCACGCTCACCAACCTCGGCACCTTCCAAGCCATGGCCCAGCAGGTTCAGGACTTCCTCACGGACGTCTTCCAACTTGAGTCCCAAGTTCATCAGGACCTGGGCAGCAACGCCCTCCTGTTCCCTCAGCAGACCGAGCAGAATGTGCTCGGTACCCACGTAGCTGTGATTCAGATTTCGAGCCTCTTCCATTGAGTACTCGATCACTTTCTTCGCGCGGGGAGTTTGTGGCAATTTGCCGACGGTTACCATTTCTGGCCCGCTTTGCACGAGTTTTTCAACTTCGAGCCGAATCTTGCGAAGATCAACTTCGAGGTTCTTCAGCACGTTTGCAGCAACACCACTCCCTTCTTTGACCAGCCCCAGCAGAATGTGCTCTGTGCCGATGTACTCGTGGTTGAAGCGCTGAGCTTCCTGATTAGCCAGCTGCATGACCTTACGAGCGCGGTCAGTAAATCTTTCGTACATGTGTTATCTCTTTACCCTTGTCATATCCGACTCAAGCGGGAGTGGGCGACTCCACGACAGGTCGATTGTCTGTACCCCGAAAACCCAACTGAAATGATCAATGCGATCAGTGATGAGAATTTAAGGTGGGTGCTGTCAAATTGGCGAATCTGCCTTGCAGTCATTACTATCTAAGCAAACCGTACGCCATATCACTACGTTGCGACTCCCTGTTTTTATGCCAAGGTCCCGGTCGGCAGTCGTGGTGATGTTCGATCCAGCTTAGCTTGATTCTATCGGTTACGGTAAAAATCGGGGATAGGAGCTTTCGCGAGTGATTTCCAGAAAACGGTCATTCGCAATCCGAAATGGAAGTTTTTTTGCCGGCACTTGATCGTTTTTCAAGGGCAAGTTCAGATGGTTTTACGTGCTTTCGCTGTCATTTAGGCAGCATCTTGGACCGTCTGCTCTCGGTTTTTCGAGTCAGCCTGCTCTACTTCGTTTTCTGCCTTAAATGCTCGTTTTAATCGTAGAGATTCTGCCTCGACCTCGAGCAACCAAGTGTCTGCTACTTCAAGCCGAGTAATCTCACGGAGCAACAACTCGGCTGCCTCCAGCCGGCCAGTATGCCGATAAACCCCGGTCAGGAGTAGCAGAGCCGGAGGGTCTCTTGGTTCAATTGCTAGCACATCTGTTAACAAACCCTCGGCTTCTTCCCAGCGACTATTCAGGTAAGCGTCTCTCGCTTCGGGAAATTGATCCGGTTCTTCACTCACGGTTCGAGGGTTGATCAGAGTGGGCAGTTCTCGAGCACTACGAATGATGTAAAAAAACAACGCGATCAGGCCACCCCAGAAGGCGAGTGAGACCAATCCACTGTGAATCCAGCCCGGATAGAGGTAGCGCGCAATCAGGATCAGATTCACTGTCAGAGTGAATGCTATGGCCGCAGGGAGGGCAGATAATCGCCCACGCCACCAAATTTCGGCCAAACCGGGCCAAAGACACGTTGCGTAGTGTTTCACTTCCATGTGTTTCTCTTTACGACTTCATGACGCTCAAAATCAAGGTGGTTTAGCGATTCGGTCTCTTCATTCGCGTTTAAGGGCGTCGAATTTGGTTGTCAGTTAGATCTCATCGAATTCCCACACAGAGCGGTAAGCGTTCTGTGATTCGAAATGTTCGAGCATTTTGGTATAGAACTTATGCGAGGCCAATGTTGCACTATCGCCGATAACGATCAGTTTCCGGCGTGCTCGCGTGAGAGCGACATTGGTTCGGCGAGTATCAGCCAGGAACCCGATTTCCCGATTTTCATTGCTGCGGACCATGGTGACGATGATGACTTCTTTTTCGCGTCCTTGAAAACCGTCAACGGTATCGATTTCCAGACCAATCACGTTGAGCCTTCCACGTAATAGCCGTACTTGGGCAGCGTAGGGCGCGATGATGCCCATTTCGGCAGGCGAGACACCTGCTTCGATCAGCTCACCAATCAACTGAATGACCAGATTGGCTTCCTTGGGGTTCAGTTTGCTTTCTCCATCCGCTTCGATCTGTTCTTCGAATTCGGCTCCGGCTGTATCAATGAATTCCAGCGGCAACTCGGTCAATGGAGTTTCAATCACATCGGGTAAGTCACAGAGTCTGTGATGCTTGATGGACGCATCGGCGATCAGTGAGCCTTCATAAAACGTGTCGGATGAGAATCTCATGATCGATTCGTGCATGCGATACTGAACGGTTAGCCGGCGATAGATGGACTCGCCCTCTCGAATAATTAATCGTTGCATCAGCGAGTCTCTCATCCCGGCTGCCGCTGCTTGATCGCTTAAAACCGTTGGGGGTAGTTGGCAGTGATCGCCAGCCAGAATCAATTTCTCAGCACGAAGCACAGCTTGCCAGATGCTGGGCAGCGTGCACTGACAGGCTTCATCGATGACCACGAGGTCAAAAGAACGACTGCCCAACAGTTCATCGTCGATGGTTGTTGTGGTGCAAACCACGTCTGCAGAATCAATCACACTTTGGATCACGGACTTTTCCAGAGATCGGATTTGACCGCGAAGTCTACCTGCTTCGGCGAACAATTCACGTCTTCGACGATGTCCATCGTGAGAGCGAAACCCTTTTTCCGCGGTGCGAATCAGATCTTGGACCTCACGTCGCATATCCCGCACGACGTCGGTGGAAGGGTCGTTGTCAACCAATTCGTCGAGCGTGTGCCCGCGCAAGGCTTCAAAAACGCGAGCCGGGTGTCCCACTCGGATGACATTAGGCATCAGCGCAACCAGTTTTTCCAGCAGATTATCGACTGCAGTATTGCTTGGGGCGCAAGCCAGCACTCGTGCACCATTCTGTACTGACTGATAGATCAGTTCAGCAAGGGTAGTGGTCTTGCCAGTACCGGGAGGTCCATGGATGACGGCCACGTCCTTGGCGGCCAATCCGAATGCAACGGCATCCAACTGCGGTGGGTTGAGAGTGGTTAAGCAGGCAGGTGAAACTTGGATATCGTTAAATCTTGCTTCCCGTTTCCCCAGCAGTGCGTCCCTGAGTTTGGCCGTTCGACCGGTTGCCAATCGTGCTTTTGCCATCGCGGACAGTTGGCGTCTTCTTGTTGTTTCGTCGGGAGACAAATCGAGGCGATAGCGTTTTCCTTCCGGCCAGACTTCGGTGGCAACCTGAATCGTATTGTGCTTTCTGCGACTGACAACACCGGCAATTCCTTTGTCAGCTGGGTTATCGGTATCCGTAACGACCACGGGGGACCCGACTTTCAGACGATTCATGGGAAGAGGATGATCACCGGGTTTGCTGAAGTCCAGAAGCAGTCGTCCAGCCAGACCTGTCCGATGGTCGTGCATTTGAAGCCCGATCAGGGTTTCACCAGTTTTTTCAACGTGTGACTGGGACCGAATCCGTCGCCTGTGCACCAGACGTTCGCGCTCGGCTTCGCCCTCTAGTTCCAACCACCGCCCGAGTTCGTCAAAATAAGTATCCAGATCGGTAGTGTGATCCAGTGGAGAATGCGACATGCAGAGATTGCCAAAGGGTGATAGCGGTTGATGGGCAGCGAAAAAGTCGAAGAACAAGTGGAAAGATTAAACAGGAGCCTGCCATGTTGGAAGCAATGTTGATTTGGACTGTGGTCAGCAGTCTGGTGACCGCAGGGCTGTATGTTTGGGATAAACGAATGGCGGTGCAAGATCGGGTTCGTATTTCTGAACGCACTCTGCTGGTTTGGTGTTTGGTTGGCGGATGGCCTGGTGGATGGATCGCCGCCCGCAGAATTCGTCATAAGACACGAAAGCGGTCTTTTCGAATCAAGTTTGCCGCCTGTGTGTTGGTCAATTTGGCGACTCTAATAGCAATCCTGCTGATGAGGAGATGAAAGTTGGAATTTATTGAAATCCAATGGAACAGCGAATTGTATGCGCTCGAAATCGAGTTGCGAGACCGTTTGTTACGCGCACCCCTTGGGATGGGGTTTTCAACTCAGGAGTTGGCAGCAGAGTCATCGGAACTGCACTTTGGACTGATCCAAGAGGGGCAGGTGAAGGCTTGCGCTGTGATTGTTCCTTCCACGCCAGATCAGGCCAAGCTTCGTCAAATGGCAGTCCACGAGGATCATCAGCGTCAAGGCTTGGGGTCCACACTGGTGCGTCAGATCGAGTCGGAACTGCGTCGGAGAGACTTTCAGCGAGTGGAACTTCACGCTCGCGAACAGGCCGTGCCTTTTTACGAGCGTTTGGATTATCGCACGATCGGAGAAAGATTCATTGAGGTCAATACCGCCCATTGGAAAATGTACCATCAGCTTACAGAAACTGATGGCATCGTGGGATGATCCCGTTCATAAACTGTGCCTTAGGAACTGTGCTTCCGCAACCACTGCTCGACCTTTCCAGTATTTTCAAAGTTCTCCAAGCGGGTTTCGCCCAGTTCCTCGTCGAGGACATTGAGCAGGATTTCTCGCAGGACCGGATTTTCAATCATCGATGGACTGGCGTTGCGAATAGGCCTGACGATGTACTCGGCAAAGACCAACTCACCGTCAGCGATAAACTCGCGGGCAATCGACAATCGACGCCTGTATTCCGACTGTGGGTTACTGTCTTTTTTGTGAGTCTCTTCAATTTCCTTGACGGCATTCAGAAAACGCTGCGAGTCAAGTGGTCGATGCGAATTGGTTTTTATGTAACGGAAATCTCCTCCGCTAAGTTTCGCGATTCTGGCCATTGAATCTTTGGTGAATGGATTCTCAAATGAAATGGTATGAACAGGTGGTCTATTTAGGAAATTTAAAAACAAACATTT
>JAPKCI010000182.1 GCA_028823035.1 Rubripirellula sp. | reverse complement strand
ATCCTTGGTCGGCGTGATCCTTGGTCGGCGTGATCCTTGGTCGGCGTGATCCTTGAGGCCAAGAGATTACAAAAACATCTCGGTTTACCTGTGGATAGGCTTTGGTTGATCGCGTTGAATCACATAGGGCCCGTTCGCCGCTCTTTTTTACAGTCTGGAAGGACTTTCCATGATCAAACGTTTTGCAGTTTCTTTGTGTCTTATAGCTCTTGGTGGCTGTGCTCTTGCTCAGGGACCTCGTCCTGGTGACCTCGGGGCTTCCAAACTCGATCTGGGTGAGCCCGGGATTCACTGGTACACCACTTGGGAATCTGCTGCGGCGGAGGCAAAACGAAGTGGGCGTCCGATCATGTTTGTGGCAGCCGCGACTCAATGCCACGGCGTCTCGGGCGTGTTCTGACCGGGTTACACTGCTACGCAGAACGGTCTGTTCGCGTCCCCCGATTTTATTGATGCTTCCCGTGATTTTGTGTGTGTTCGCCTTGATTCCTACGAGAGTGCCGAACATCAAACGTATGTCCGCACTTTTCTCAATGGTAGTTTTGCAAACAGCGCCTTTTGCATGCTTGCACCCGATGGTCAGGAGTGGCTGACTCGCGCAGGTCGCGGCCCCGAAATGGTGTTGGGCCGAAATGGCGCAACGGAGTCATTGCAGCGATTTGCTTTGATGTATCCTTCCAAAGCCGATCCCAAGCAAGCGTTGGTTCAGGATTTCCACACGGTTCGCCAAGCTTTGAATGTGGCCTCGGCTGACCAGCGGGTACTGGTTGTGATCAACGCTCCCGCCGAGCAAGCAGCGAAACTGCGGCAGTCATTGCGTGCGGTTGCCAGTGATCAGGCTGTCGTCGGGCGCTTTCACTTTGACTTTGAGCAGGCATTGGATTGGAAGGAAAATATCACCGGGACCACGCAAGAGCCCGGTATCGTCCTGATTCATCCCGGTGAGTTCGGACTCAAGGGCAAGGTTTTAAAGCAGTTGCCACTGGATGCGTCCAGCGAGCAAATCATTGCCAGCATGGTCCAGGCAAATACACAGTTTGCCGCTACGACACAAAAGAAGGTGTATTCAGAGCATGTTGCCAAGGGAAACCGGCAAGGTATCTACTTTGAAGGAGCGGTTCCCTACGGGGAAGACCGTGATGGAGACGGTCAGGTCGATGGCCGAGGTGGAGGCCGCGGCCGCGGAGGTGGCGGAAGAGGAGCACAAGGTCGTGGACGTCCACCCGGAGCAGGTGGTCAGCCAAGATAATAGAAATCACTTTAGCTCCGAATTCTCAAAGTGGACGCAGTCATGCAGACGAAGGGAGTGACGACCTTTCGAGACGATTTGTGGCGATGATTCAACGCAACCGCCTCTGCTGATTGAGAGCAGGGAATGGACCAATGCATGACTGCCATTCAAATTCTTGCAGGCTAATCGAGTTCAGTTGCCCAGTGCATCGCTTGCGATTGAGCACATGCCATGAACCAGGTCGATATTGCCGGTGAGGAAATGGCGTTGGTCCCTGTTTATGTGGGGGGTATCAGGCCGGCACGTGGAACTTTTTGACGGGATGCGCACAAGTCCTGAATGTTCCAGGTGACCACGGGGTTTCCATACGCACGGGGTTTCCATACGCACGGGGTTTCCATACGCACGGGGTTTCCATACGCATGCTTCCGGGCTGTACGCTTTTGAAGAGCCCCGTGTGAATTCGAGAACATCAGGCCAGCAGTGATCAATCCTTGATTTCTTGACGGGGCCTGTACTGGAAGTGGCTTCGAGAAAATCAATCCGGCATCGATACCGGATGGGGGATCGCAACGACGGCGGTCACAAAGCGGGACGCCGCGATGCGTACTTTCCATGACCGAACTTGGAACATCGCTACGTATTGATTCGCTTGGTTTGGGCCATCGAGTGTCTAGAATGGCTGGTTACCGACACAGGGAGACGAATTGTGAAAATATTGAAATGGTTTGCATGTCTTGCGTTTTGTTTATTTGGAGTCGCAGGGAATGCGCAGGAGGATTGGAAGTCGCTGTACGCTCCGCAGGTATTTGAGGAGATGCCGTGCAGGGTGATGCGGCCGTTTGAGTTTGATGTTGAAAAAACTTATCCATTGATCGTTTCGTTGCATGGCGCCGGCGGAAAGGGAAACAATAACGCCAAACAACTCAAGGACTGGAACCGTCAATTAGCAGAGAAACAGCGTCGGAAGGATTTTCCCTGCTATGTCGTGGCGCCACAGGCCGAAGGGCTCTGGGATGCCAGTCATCTGAACAAGCTCAAGTCGTTGATCAAAACGCTTCCGTCGGTAGATAGGGATCGCATCTACATCATGGGTCATTCGATGGGGGGGCATGGAACCTACATTTTCATTCAGCTTGACGCCGAATACTTTGCCGCGGCAGCACCTTCTGCCGGCAGCGGCCTTCGAAGAACGAAAGAGTTCATCGACCCAAAGAAAATCAAAGACATTCCGATCTGGGCCTTTCACGGTGACAAGGATGGTACTTGTCCAATCGAGAAAGACCAAAAAGTATTTCAGGCGATAAAACAACTTGGCGGCGTCATGAAGCTGACAACATGGGCAGGCGACAAACATGGTGTGTCTGGCAAGATGATCACCGGCGCTGCCAATGGTGCCACTGAATCCAGCAGCGACCGCTGCGACAAAGAAACCGACTTCATGACGTGGTTGTTTTTGCAGTCAAAATGATTAGCAGTTGAGCTTGCGGAAAATAAGATGACGCTTGTGCAAACTAAAAACTCAAGGCAACAAAATGCATCTGACCCAAGGAACAGACAGAAGATGATTGCACTTTTTCGAATCTTACTGCTCAATGGCTTCGTGCTGCTTGGTGCTCTCACTGCGGGCGCTCTCGCTGCCCAGTCCGAAGCAACGCGACCCGACTTGGGCGAAGAAAATATTCAAGACGCGAGCGAGGATTTGCGAGACATCCTGAAAGAACAAGCTGAATTGCGTCGCGATCTGAAAATGCTCAATCAGCACGTCGATCATCTCAAACGGCGACTTGAGAGTTTGGACCAGATATCAGAAGCCCAGCAACAGCTGGACCGCCTCAGAAAGCAACTGGATCGCGCGGAATCCACAGGCAACGAAGCGGATTCCCGAGAGCTGGAATCCAAACTGGAGCCATTCGAGCGGCGGTTCGATCAAATGCGGGAGTCGATGGAGATCGATACCGAGTTCCACGACCGCATCACCGAGGTTAGGGAACTGAAAGAGCGACTGGACGCCTTGCCTAAAACTGAAACGGCAACCAGATCATCCCGACATTTGACCATCGCGATTGACAACCTCAGGAAATTGCAAAAAATTCGTGCAGACCTCAGGAAACTCGGCCCCACTTCAGAAGATCGTCACGACCAACTTGAGCAGGCTGCAGACGAACTGCAGGAACAAATTGACTTCGACAGCGAATTGACTGAACTTGGTTTTCGTTTCATTGAAGCGGTTGAAGACGATCAGGACGAAGAACTCGAGAAACTGACTGATGAAATTCGCGACATATTGGATGAGATGGAAGGTCAGCCACAAGCTCGAATGACGATCCCACCCAGTGCGTCGAATTCCAATGGCCAACGAACCGCTGAGAATGAATCGGTTGCAAGCGGTGGCCAGAAGAGTGTTCTTGAATCGGGTCAATACTACATTCGGCAATCGTGGTCGCAGGAAACCGATTATCCCCGTCCCTACTTGGTTAATGTTCCAAAGGGAAAACAGGGGCAAAAGTTCCCAGTGTTCATTTTCCTTCATGGCAATGGCGGAAACGCGAAAGAGGTGATGCCGATCTTGCTGCGAAATCGCAGAAAGATGGCATCGCAATACATCATGGTCTTTGCGCAGGGATATCAAGAAAGCTGGAACATTGTCTCAGAACGGTCCAAAGCGGATGACAAAGGTTTCATCGAGGCCATCGTTTTGAAACTCGCTTCATACAACAACGTCCAAAAAGATCACTTCAGTATCATGGGAGTATCCAATGGTGCGGCGTTGGTGAACCAACTGTTGATCGAAAGCAAACTGCCAAATATTCGCAGTTACATCAGCGGCGTCAGCCCATTGAATGTCTGGCAGTACGACGGAGAGTATTTCAAATCCAAGGGATCGGGCAATGATTACCGCAAGCCGACAAAACCAATGACCGGCAAGCGTTTGATGAATATCTCAGGGACGAATGACGAGTTGGTTCCGTACGAAGGAGGCATTTCCAATCACATCCCGGCCAAAGACAGAAAACTTGGGTTCGTTGCGGCAGAGGAATCGACCTATTTGTGGGCAAGACAGATGGGAGACACGGGCGAAAAGCTGACGGAACCCAGCAGGACGGAAGGACAACTTGAAGTTTTCAGTTATCTTGGTGGGGACGTGATCCACTACAAAGTTGTAGGAGCAGGCCACGGTGCGACCCATGAAGTCAGTGAGGACATTCTCCTCAACTTTCTTCAGGGTGGTGAGGAAGTGGTCGAGAAGTAGGAATGGATACCAAAACGGATTGCGACAGATTGAAGAACCCAACAAGGATTAATACGAATGAACCCTCGCTTGTTTGTAATGACATTGGCCATCACCGGACTTTCATTCGGGTCGTCCGGTTACGCTCAGAACAACAGGTCCACAGGACGACTTCAGCAGCTTCTAAAACAATACCCTGCTGCTGACACCAATGAGGACGGAAAGCTCACCTGGCAGGAAGCGATCGCCTATCGCAACAAAATGGGTGTTGGGGCGGGTAAACCCAATGCCGGTGGAGGCAATCGTGGCCGGGGAGTGCCGACGATCTTCGATGTTGACCCTGGTTGGAAACTGGACCAATTTCCCGAGGAGGCAGTTTGCTACATGCCTGCCAGCCAAATCAAAGCGACTTTTGAAAAAGCTGCGTCAGGAAAGGGGCCCGCAGTGGTTTCCTATCCCAAACCTGCTGATGGTGCTTTAAGAGTCGTTGGTGTTGGCCACAGCTTCATGATGCCCGGCTACAAAACCCTGCCATTGATTTCCAAAGGGGCCGGCATGAAACAACCGCTTTACACGCATGTCGGTGGAGGCATGACCGGGAGTGCACGTTACAAGTGGGAACAGGAAAACGGAATTTTCCAGTTCGCCGGAAAGCCGTATCCTAAATTGCTCTCCTCCATTGCGAACGCAGAATGGGAAGCGATGATGTTCGGCCCGTACTTCAACGACCAGCCAAAATACTACTCGTGCTGGATTGAC
This sequence comes from Rubripirellula sp., assembly GCA_028823035.1. GTDB lineage: Bacteria > Planctomycetota > Planctomycetia > Pirellulales > Pirellulaceae > Rubripirellula. Next base: position 7,734 of record JAPKCI010000182.1, on the reverse strand, counting down.
TTTTGCCTGAAGCACAATCCCGAGATGAAATTCTATCTGTCGGACGCATGGCCACAGCTCTCGCAACTTAAAGAGAAACCAACCTCCGAAGATTACTTCACGGCTGCGGTGTTGGATCGAATGGCCCAGGAGAGAAGGGCGGTGCATGCCACGGTCATTGACCCGCTCCGAAAGGCATACCCGGAAAGAGTGTTCATCCTGCCAACTTCGGATGCCATGGTTCTGGCAGCAAAACATTTTATTCGCGGTGAACTACCCGGAATCGATGGCCTGCACCGCGTGATTGGCAAACAGGAACGTTCACTTTGGAAAGACCAACTCGGACACCTCGGCCCGGGTCTGGAACGACTGGAAGGTTATGTGTTTTACGCCACACTTTACGGGCAATCACCTGAGCTAATCAAAGACACAATTCCGTTTGCAGGCAATGGAAACTTCCCGAACGCGACTTTGGACCAAATGTTCCGCAAGATTGCATGGCAGGCCGTGGTGGAACATCCATATTCTGGGGTGACTGATCAGGATGGGAATGGTGTCAACGATTCACCGTGACCAGCAGCCTTGCGCAGTTCACCGTGAGACGGACTGGCCACGGCGACCTGATCGACGCTGCAGGGGGCCAAACGATGACGCATCAGTTTCCATTGTGGATCTTGGCAAGGCCGGACTTGCGATCAGTTTGAGCGTGAACGGGTTCCACCGGGTGTCGGTTGCTTGCCCCCTTGCCCAGCTTTTTTCTTCGCTGGCTTGTTAACGTTGATCCTCGCTTCAGGGGCATTTGTTTTGGGCAACCATGCCGCATGCTGCTTCATCAGCGGGGTCTTGTCGGGTTCACTGGCCAGATTGTTCCATTCATGCGGATCTGAGCGGTGATCGTAGAATTCTTCCGACCCATCGGCATAGCGAATGTAGCGATAGTGTTCGCTCCGCACCGCGTGATTATTCTGTTGGTAAGTGGTCAATGCCATGTGCTCCCAAGCGGATTTCGGATTATCCAGCAGAGGTTTCAGGTTGACGCCCTCGAGATGATCATTGGCTGGCAGTCCACACAGTTGCAGCAACGTCGGATAGAGGCTGAGCAGTTCGACAGGGCGCGAGCACGTTTTGCCTTGCAGTCCGTGGGGAACCGAGATGATTAGTGGAACGCGGGTCGATCGTTCCCACAGCGATTGCTTGGCCCAGCGTCCTTTTTCGCCCAGATGAAAGCCGTGGTCCGAGAACAGTATCACGATGGTGTTGTGGGCGTGGGGGCTGCTGTCGAGGGCATCAAGCAGGCGTCCCACCTGTGCGTCGGTAAAACTGACGGAGGCAAGATAAGCCTGGACGGCTGGTTTCCATTGATGTTCTTTGACGAACCAGTCATGGCTGGGTGGTAAGGCGTTGTGCGTCAAGGTGAGAGCGGCGGCCGGCAGGTCGTCGTTGTCGTGATCCTTGACGTCAGGGGTTTGGATTGATTGCAGCGGGTGAGCATCGAAAAATCGCGGGGGTGCGTAAAAAGGCACGTGAGGTCGATAGAAACCAGTTGCCAGAAAAAACGGGTGCTCGTGCTGACGCTTGAGTTGTTTGACAGCCCAACTGGCTGTCACTGCATCACCGAATTTCTGCTCGTCATAGGTCTGTGGTCCGAAGTCCCATAGTTTGCTGTTGGATGCGATTTCGGGGATCAAGCATTCATCGATCTCAAGCCGTTGGCCTGGACGGGGACCCACGGTTTCGAAAGATGGTTGGTCAATTCGCGATGCATGATAAATCTTGCCTGCCGTGAGCGTTTCATAACCATGCTGACCAAAATACTGGGACAGGGTAGTGCGGTCCGCATTCCGTTTCGTAAGACGAAACCACGGGCGATTGACATAGATACCCGTCGTGCTGGGGCGCATCCCAAGCATCAGGCTGGTGCGTGATGGATTGCAGATGGGGGCTTGGCAATGGGCGTTGGTAAATAATACTCCCCGCTCGGCAAGGCGATCGATGTTGGGTGTGTCGGATTGAGGATGTCCGCCCAGGCAGCCGACCCAGTCGTTGAGGTCATCGATGGAAATTAGCAGCACGTTGGGGTGTTCGTTTTCAGAGGCGGACGCTATGCCGACTAGAACAAAGAACAAACAGAGGACCCGGGAAATTGCTGTACGGTACATGTTGGTTCGAATATCTGAGAGAACTGAAACGCCAGAAACAAAGTGGTTTGCTGCTTTGACAGGCTGTAGCATAACGAATTGCGAAGTCAGTGATTGTTTTGAGCACTTGCCGCATTGTCCTGATTACCGAAGTGGACCTAGACTTGCATCGCGGGACGCACACGCAGCAGGAGAGTCGAGATTTTGTATTCCACGATCGCACGATATCGGTTCACGCTTGCGGCAATGACCGCGTTGACGGTTTTCGCTGTACTCAGTGATTCTTATTGGCAATCGTTAACACCTCAGTGGCGGGACTGGTTGGGATTCGCGCCGACTAATTTTCTGGATTTTCAGTGGCAACGTTTGTTGAGCAGTCTGCTGCTCACCGCAGGTGGTTGGAAGTTTCCGGCGTCGCTACTGATGCTGGGGGCGTGTTTGGCAATGGCTGAACACCGACTGGGAACGCTGGCAACCATCAAGTTGTTTCTAACCTCGCACGTCACCGTTTTGTTGATTCTCTCGGTAGTGATTTTGATGCTGGCGCATGGTGTTGGGACACCGTCAGTCATGGCCTTGGCAAATAGTCGTGACATTGGTCCATCAGCGGGATACTACGGTTGCCTTGGTGCCATCTTGATGCTGTTTTCAGGCCGCTGGGGAGTTTTCGGGTTTTCATGCGTCCAGTCGATCCTGCTGGTTCGCTTGGTGGTGTCGGTCAGTCATTTGCCGGATTCAGCCAGTATCGTCTCAGCCGACGCTGCTCACCTGCTTGCTTTGCCACTCGGCGTTCTGCTCGCGTGGTGCGGTTACGTGCGTCCGTTGCTGATCCCGGGTCAGGATATTGAGTCATCTGGCTGCAATCCTGACAACGGTCGCAATGGTGACGATTCCGGCCAGGCTGGTAGTAACGCTGGGGATGACTGATGCAGCGGCAGGGATGCGACAGTTAGCGTTTGATCAGGCGTAGCAGGCCACCGGAGATCAAGGTCGAGACATTGGCCAGCACCTGAGGTGTTGCCATCCCACCGGGGGCTGCAAGGTACTTTGGAAACCACACCGGGTGGAATTTTTCTTTGTAAGCCCGTAGGCCCTGGAAGTTGTAGAAGTGTTCTCCGTGTCGGTAAACGAGACTGGAAACACGGTTCCAGGCGGGACCGAGGCGGTGAGAGTCGACACCTGAGAGCGGAGCCATGCCGAGACCGAACCACTGGTAATCATGGTCGTGGCCCCACAGCATGAGTTCGATGAACAGAAATTCCATCACCCCACGCGGCGCATCGGGTGGCTGTCGCATCAAATCAATCGACAGTTCAACACCCGTTCCGCCTTTCCAGATATTCGCAAAGGCGATCGGGCGATCGTTGTCGAAGACCAAGGCCATGTCGTAGTGCAGCAGGTAGGTTTCGTCAAAGAAACCGAGCGAAAACCCCTTTTCAGCCGCTGACTTTTCACCCAGCCACGCATCGGAGATGGCTTTCAGTTTCGGCATCCAAGCGGGGACATCTGCTTGCGGAATGATTTCGAAACGCAGGCCAGACTCGAGCGACTTTTTATAGTTTCGGCGAACGGTGCGGGAACAACTCTTGAGTGAGAAGTCTTCGAGTGCGACCTTTGCTTCTTCACCCAATTTCAGCATCGAGAGTCCCATTTCGATGTACCGTGAGAGGGATGACTCATCGACCTGATAAAAGACCGGCCAAACACCCTGGGCATCGCAGGCTTCACGGAATTTCCAGGCAGCGTCATCGGCAGCATCGGCCGGGCCGACCGGATCTCCCATCGAAATCCAGCTGTTCCCTTCGCTGCCGAACATCACGAATGATTCGTTGTCGCTGCTGAAGACGAATCGCTTGTCACCCAGAAGAGCCAGATTGGCTGCTGTATTCTCATCCTTGGCGATGATTGATTCGACCTTTTCCATTTCCTCTGCAGTGGCCGGTTCAGGAACCTTGCCAGTGGTGCGGAAGAGTTGCATCAAACTGACGATGACAAGCACCGATGCGCCCCCGACGGCAGCCCGCAGAGCACGTGGAGCTTCACCGGTCTTGCCATAGGTAAAGCTCCACCACAGTTCGTTGGAGTATTCGATATGGCGATAGGAAAACATGATCAGCCAGATGATCAAGCCAGCTGTCATGGCAATCGCCATCAACCAGCGGGCATTCCATGATGCAGCGAAAATCCGGCCATGGCGAAAAAAGTATTGCCGGCACGGAAGTAATGCCACAAACATAATCGCCATGAAAATGGCCTGTTCGTAAGCGAACCCTTTCAGCAAGGACACAATCACACCCGCCGCCAGCATCACGATGGTCAACCACCAGGCAGCGTCGATCCGTCGCTGCAGTGCACGGGACAGGATGATCAACACGGCCCCAATCACGCTGCCCAGAAAGTGCGAGACTTCGACCAGTGGCAGCGGAATCCAGTTGCGAATTAGCTCAGTTTTACCTGCCGAAGGCGGTAGAGAACCCGAAATCAGCATGACCAGTCCGGCTACGAATACAGCACCTGTGATGATGGGCGGACTGACGATGTTGGCCCATCGCATACCGCCCGAGACGACGCCGCTGATCTTGTGGTGGTGTTGCCGGATCGACGCAACCGATATGGCACTCACGCCCAGAATCAATGGCAACAGGTAGTAGATGATTCGAAATGCGATCAAGGCTCCGACCAGATCATTAGCACCGCCTGGAAGCATCGTGATCAGGACCAATTCCAGAATCCCCAGACCACCTGGCACATGACTCACTAACGCCACGAAAACGGCCAACACAAAAATCGCCACAAAGGGCAGAAAGTCAATCGCAACGTCATTGGGTAGCAGTACATAAAGCGTGGCTGCAGCCAGGATGAAGTCTGCAATGGCAACCAGCATTTGCGCCAAAGCAATCTTTAGCGGCGGTGGCTGAAGATTGACATTGCCGATTCGCAGAGGTGATTTCCGGAGACCACAAATGATCAGGAACACTACGGTCATCACCAGCAATGCGATTCCGAATGGTCGACTTGTTGAGACCGGTAGGTGCAGTTTGTCAGGGATTTCAAAAGGGGTGAATACGAACAGGGTTCCAGCCAGCGAGAATAATCCCAGCCAGAATGCGACGCCAATCACCAGCACCAGACGAACAATCTCACTCGATGGCATGCCCCAGGAAGAGTACAGTCGGGCACGGACAGGCGCGCCTCCCAGAAACACACCTAGCGAATTGCTGAACGCGTAAGAAAGCAGCGAAGCGATCGCGACCTGATGGGCCGTTACTCGATGATTGACCAGCTTGACTCCGAACCAGTCGTAGCCGATCAAAACCATGAAATTGGCTGCCGTGAAACCGATTGCTGCCAAAATTTCGCCATACGACAAGGCGTGAAAACTGGCGACAACATCAGCGTATTTCATGGTCTTGAATTCATGATGCAGCAACCACAATGCTGCAAAGAAAACAACCAGCATCAAGCCCGGACGCATCACGGGGGCATAGGTCGCCCAATATTCTTCAAGACGCTTGATCAGCGAAATCGTTGGGGGTTCCAGTGTGACGCTGATCTGTTCGTCAGATGAACTCTGTTCCCCGGTCGAGGCGTTTTTCTGTTCATTCATGGTCAGTTCAGCGCGATCTGTTGGCGTGTTCAGGGAAACAGGTTTTGTATCCGACGAAGTCTTTGGCTCAGATACGATGAACTCTGTCATGCCGGGTATTCAGAACTGTCGGATGTATCGCGACAGTTACGCAGTACCGATCCGAAAACCGCGATCAAGAAGGCGGTTGCGATTCGGATTCTTCCTCAGTTGGATCCACTGCTCGCCTTGAGTCATCAGTCGATGGCGTATCGTGGATCAGAATGACGCGATCTTCGCCCGTGATGATTCGAGCACTGCGACTGAAGGTGAGGTAATTCCATCCCCATTGAAACAGAATTAGTAGGCGATTTTGAAACTGGACGATCTGCAGCAGGTGGACGACCAGCCACATTAGCCAGGCAATGAAGCCGATTCTTACATGTTTCCCTACCTGGACGACTGCTTTCGCGCGACCGATCGTGGCCATTGTTCCTCGGTCATGGAAGATAAACGGATTTTCGTTGTTTGTCCCCGACAGCATGGAGGTGATTTGTTTCGCTACATATCGTCCTTGCTGAATGGCTACGGGAGCCAGTCCCGGCATGCGAACGCCTTTACCGTCTGTGCAATCCGCAAGGTCCCCGATAACAAAGATGTCTTCGTGCCCCTGCACATGCATTCGATTGGTTACCCCGATCCGCCCCGCACGGTCTGTTTCGACGCCACAGGCGGTTGCCAACTTTCTTCCCAGTGGGCTGCCATGAACGCCGGCAGCCCACAGCACTGTCTGTGTCCCGATGACTTGCTCACCCTCGTCAGAAAGCAGGTGAACCTGATCCTTGGTGATATTGGTGACACGCGTCTTGGTATGAATCTCAATCCCCAATGACCGGATTTTTTCAGCTGCCTGCTTGCACAGATTGACGGGGTAATGCGCCAGCACATGCTCTGCCGCTTCCACAATTATGATGCGGGCATCTTCGGGGTGAATGTGCCGAAAGTCATTACGTATGGTATGCCGGGCAATTTCGGATAGTGCACCGGCCAGTTCAACACCCGTGGGACCTCCGCCAACGACCACAAACGTCATCATCTGTTTGCGGATCTTCGGGTCTTGTTCACGTTCTGCTGCTTCAAATGCGAGGAAAATATTGCGGCGGATCGAGGTCGCATCTTGCAGCGTCTTGAGTCCCGGTGCCAGTGACGCCCATTCTTCGTGGCCGAAGTAGCTATGGGTGGCTCCTGCCGCGACAACCAGTTGGTCGTACTTAATATCACCATCAGCCAGAATCAATCGTTTGCCATCCAGATCAAAGTCATTGACCTGTGCCAGCAGAACCTCGCAGTTCGTTTGTCGTCTGAAAATTGATCGAAGTGGAGTGGCAATATTGGCGGGTGACAGGCCCCCGGTTGCGACCTGATAGAGCAGTGGCTGAAACAGGTGGTAATTGTGTCGGTCCACCAATGTCACTTGGACTTTGGATTTCCGCAAATTCCTGGCTGTTTCTAGCCCACCAAAGCCGCCGCCAATAATCACGACATGGGGAACAGATGTCGGGGTTTGTATTGCCACAATGGAACCCTGCTGCGAAGAATCGAAAATGAATTGAATTTCTTACGCAGATCATCCCTGCTGATTGCTTCACTGGCAATGGATGTTGGTTGGGAATGTCGCCTTGGGATGGGGAATGGCTCCGACACGGGGATGGGGAACCGTCATTCGCAGGCATTCCACCCGTCCGGAAGGCTCAACGCGATGTATCGTTTAGCGAAAGCATGATTTCGAAATCTTGATTCCCGCTTTATTGAATTCACATGAATCAGGAAACCGGGCGACATCTGGCCCCAGCAGGCTGAGGCACCGTTTTGTCGCTTCACCGTCAGACTGACCAGTGGAGCGTCAGGTTCTTTGGGTCTTGCCCTTGCTGTCTCACGGAATGCCTTTGCGGCGTCACTGCGGTGGATAAGCAAATTCCGCTTGGGTTCAGCCACCGGGGTCTTGGGTTCAGCCACCGGGGTCTTGGGTTCAGCCACCAGGGTATGGCGGAA
>JAPKCI010000029.1 GCA_028823035.1 Rubripirellula sp. | reverse complement strand
TACCACCATCCTGAATCTGTCGGAAGGACAGCAACTGGAACAGCCATTTCAGGCTGCGGACAAGCAACTTAGAGTCAACCGGCAGGGAGGCAAGTACATCTTACTACGTTTGGCAGATCGCACGGGAGTGATTGCGGGCATGTTGTGGAATGCCGACGAACGCATCTTCGATTCCTTTGAGCGTGGTGACTACGTTTTCTGCCAGGGTCGAACACAGATTCACAACGGGACGCTACAGGTGATCGTATCCAATATTGAAAGATTGGATCCGTCCGATGTCGATATTGCTGAATTTGAGCGATTTGATGCTCAGGAGTCGGAAAAACAGCGAGCTCGCTTGGTTGAATTGGTCAGCCAACTGGCAAATGTTCATCTGCGGCGATTGGGCGAAGCCTATCTGAGTGATGATGACTTCATGTCCAAGTTTGTGGTTGCGGCTGCCGCGGTTTCAAACCATCACGCGTACCCTGGTGGTTTGTTGCGGCATAGCGTTGATCTGATGGAACTGTCGCAGTCGATTGCTCCGCGTTATCCGCAGTTGGATGCGGATTTGCTAATGATTGGTGCGTTTCTTCATGATCTCGGCAAGATTGAGGAGCTCTCATCGGGAGGAGAAGTGTCCTACACAGACCGGGGGCAAATGGTCGGGCATATCGTGATTGGGGTTCAAATGCTTGGCCAGAAAATAGCGTCTCTGGAAGAGGCTGGCGAGCCATTTCCGGCTGAATTGCAGTTGCAATTGGAACACATGATTGTCAGCCATCATGGACAAATAGAATTTGGTAGTCCCAAATTGCCCGTGACATTGGAAGCTGTTGCCCTGCACCACCTCGATAATCTGGATGCCAAAATCTCGTCTTATACAAGCGTGATCGAGGCGGATGTGGCGGCCGATGGTAACTGGACCAACTACACACCTTCCATTGGACGCAAGTTGTGGAAAAAGCGGGATTAGAAAAGGGAAATCAGATGTCATTCCGCAAACGAGCCGTCATTTTGCTGTCGGGTGGATTGGATAGCGCAACATGTTTGGCGATCGCCCGTCATGATGGCTTTGAAACGCACACTTTGGCATTTTACTATGGTCAGCGGCATCAGTATGAGGTGCAGCGTGCCCAGCATATTTCTGTTGCGATGGACGCCGAGTCACATCGGGTGGTCGAAATCGATTTGGCTCAATTCGGTGGATCCGCATTGACTGATGATGCGATTGAAGTACCCAAGTCCGAAACGGTTGCTTCGATTGGTGAGGCGATACCCGTCACCTATGTGCCCGCCAGAAATACCGTGTTTCTTTCGCTTGCTTTGGCGTTTGCCGAAACGGTAGACGCCAAAGACATATTCATCGGTGTCAATGCACTCGACTACAGTGGCTATCCAGATTGTCGACCGAAATTCATTCGGGCATTTGAGCAGATGGCAAATTTGGCGACCAAGGCAGGTGTCGAAGATCTTCAGGCCATGAAAATACACACTCCCTTGATTGATCTGACCAAGGCAGAAATTATCTCCCGTGGGATGGAATTGGGAGTTGATTACGGGATGACCCTGTCGTGTTACGATCCAGGGTCAGGAGGTGTCCCCTGCCAGCACTGTGATGCGTGCCTGCTGAGAGCAAGAGGATTTGCTAATAATGGAATGCTGGATCCCGCCATCCCAAATTAGTCATGAGTTGGCAGCAGATCCATCTTGCATGTCTCCGCTTGTACCTCTGATGTGATGCTGCGATCAGGAAAAGAATTGGTGTTTTCCTGTTGCTTCAAAAGCAGATTGATAGTGTTCGATTTTTTCTGGGACCTGTTGGTCGTCGGTCCACCAGACGGCGACGACATCGAAACGAGCAGCTACTCCAAGCAGTTGCTTGCGTTTCAGGTATCTCATGGCTGCTCTTGTGATTCGGCTTTGCTTTTCGATGTCGACACGCTCGGCCGGATGTCCCGGTTTTTTTGACCCGTGCGTTTTTACTTCAACAAAGACCACTATCCGGCTGTGTTTGTCGACTGCAATTAAATCGATTTCGCCACCGCGGTCTGATTCACTATGGGCAACGATCACTAATCCTTTTCGTCTCAACAGCCGCGCGGCGGCTTGCTCACCGCGGGTCCCAAGTGAAGCGTAGCTGTCGATGCTGCCATATCGCCAACCAAGATAGCTCTCTCGCAATCGAGACATGGCACGCGCCCACATGCAGTTCCCCTGATTCGACCGACACAATAAAAAAAACGGCGAGAGGCATTGTAGGCCTCTCGCCGTTGTTGATTCGACAGGATGTGTTGGGCAGGATGTGTTGGGCAGGATGTGTTGGGCAGGATGTGTTGGGCAGGGTTATATAGCACCATGTCGCGAGGTTTCAGGGTGACTCGAGCACCGTCTACGAGCGGCGTCGCTCTTTCAGACGGACAGCTTTGCCAACTCGATCGCGGAGGAAGTACAGTTTGGCACGACGAACGACGCCACTTCGTTTGACTTCAACCTTTTCGATTCGTGGGCTGTGAAACGGGAATTTTCGTTCGACACCTTCACCAGCAACGATGCGTCGGACCGAGAACATCTCGCGACTGCCTGACCCACTGCGGGCGATGACGACTCCGGTGAAGACCTGGATGCGTTCCTTATTTCCCTCCAAAATCTTCAGGTGGACATCAACGGTGTCCCCAATTTCGAATTCTGGTGGATTTTCTTTCAGGGAGGTCTTTTCGACCAGATCCATAATGACATGGGACATATCTGTTACTCACTCTTAGGGTTCGATGTATTGGGTAAATTTAGTTCTTCGAGAGTCTCGTTCTGCTTGGCTAGCAAATCTCTTCTTCTTTCTCGGGTTCGCAGTTGACTTTGTTCCGCTCTCCACTGTGCGATGGCTCCGTGATCTCCGCCCAAGAGGATGTCAGGTACGGTGTGGCCTCGAAACTCTCTCGGTCTGGTGTATTGGGGAAATTCGAGTATCCGGTTTCCCCGGCTAAACGAATCATCAATGTTACTTTGTTCATCTCCGAGGACACCGGGCAAAAGCCTGACGACCGCGTCTATCAATACCATCGCTGCAACTTCGCCTCCGTTCAAGACGAAATCTCCAATGCTGATCTCATCGGGTTGGAGAATATCCATGACCCTCTGATCAAATCCTTCGTAACGACCACACATAACGATGACTCGTTCATTGGTCGCAAAGTCCTCTGCCATCGGTTGGTCGAGCTTACGACCCTGTGGGGTCAATAACACTCGTCTCGCCGGTCGCATGTCCATGGTTTCAACCGCTTCTACACAGTTGACAGTTGGTTCTACCTGAATCAGCATTCCGGGGCCTCCACCAAACGGCTTGTCGTCGACAGGTCGATGGGGAGTCTCGGGTGCCCAGTCTCGCAGATTGTGCCGCTCGATCTGGACCAGATCTCGTTGGATAGCCTTTGCCAAGAGTCCCTGGGTCAGGTATCCATCGAAGATCGAAGGAAACAGCGTGATGATATCAAACCGCATGGCTTACCGATTGGATCAGTGATGTGACACAACGGAGTCTGTGACAATGTTCAAACCGAACATCGTTTGTGACAGCTCACTTATCCCGCCGTACCAAGCGTCTGCATCTCATTCGCTGGCGGTTTCCTCAGCGGGAGCTTCTTCCGCTGCGGGTTCTGCTTCCGCTGCGGGTTCTGCTTCAGCTTTGGTTTCCTCTTTCTGCTCATTGGCTGGTTTTGCTGGTGCCGGAGCAGGCGTGTAATTTTTCCGCTTGCTCAAGCGATCCATGGCCGCCTTCTGGACTTCCAGATGGCTGCCGTTTGTACCGTACTTTTTGATCAACGTGGCTACTTTTGAACTGGGTTGAGCGCCAACGCTGAGCCAATAGTCAATGCGTTCGCCCTTGAGCGTGACACGTGCATCAGTCTCGGGGCACATGGGATCATAAGTTCCCAGTTCCTCAATGACCCGGCCATCTCGCGGGCTACGCTGATCCATTGCACAAACACGAAAGAACGGTCGATGGGTACGTCCCATCTTTTTCATTCGAATACGAACTGCCATACGGCTCTTGCTCCAAAGGGTTGGTAATCAACTTCAGTCAGACTGCCAGGGATCAAAAATCTTTTCTTCAAGTCGAAATTCAATTTTCAATGCCGGGTCGATGCCGGTACGTCCGGCAACATGGTTTGTGTTGAACGCTACTTTCGATTTCTTTTCATTTTCCGTACAAGTTTTTCACGTTCTCTTTTTTGTTTTGCTCGTTCACTGGGACTCAGGCGTTTACCTGACCCCTTCTTCATTTTCATGCCCTGCATATTGGGGTCGTTCATTGCCCCGCTTGACTGCAGTTGTTGCATCATCTTCATGCGGTCGCCGGCGCCTTTGCCTGCCATTCCCTGCATGAGAGGTTTCATGACCTCGAATTGCTTGATCAGTTGCGAGACGACGGGGGTTTGCACGCCGGCACCCTTCGCGATACGTGTTCGACGTTGGGCGTCGATCTCTTTGGGGTTTTTTCGCTCCGCCATGGTCATGCTGTTGATCGCGCCGATGGTTTGGCGGATGCCGCCCGCGGCCTCGTCACTTTCCAGCACATCTTTGAATTGTCCCATGCCTGGCATCAGGCCCATCATCTTGCCCATCAGGCCAGGCTTGGCAACTTTCTCCATCATGCTTTTGAAGTCGTCGAGTGTGAAATCACCGGAAGCCATTTTGGCTTCGAGCTCTTCACGTTCCTTCTCATCGACGATTCGATGGGCTTCCCGTGCCGCGGCAACCATGTCACCCATCTGCAGGATACGACCCGCCATCCCTTCTGGACGGAATGGCTCGAGAGCATCGAAGTGCTCACCCGTACCAATGAACTTGATAGGAACGCCAGTCACATGTTTGACCGACAGCAATGCACCACCACGTGCATCACCATCGAGTTTGGTCATCACCACGCCATCAAGTTCCAACGCTTCGTTGAATGCGCCTGCACTGTTAACGGCATCCTGACCAGTCATTCCGTCAACTACCAGATAGACCTGATCTGGGCCGACGCGTTTGTCGATGCGTTGAAGTTCCGCCATCAACTCTTTGTCAATTGCCAAACGTCCGGCCGTATCGAGAATCACGACACGAGCGTCCTCGGCCTTGGCCTTTTCGACACCTGCCTGACAAACTTTGACGGGGTTCTTGTTTTCCTTGTCGCTGTAGACCGGTACGCCAAGTTGCTTGCCAATCACGTGCAACTGGTCGATAGCTGCTGGACGTTGAAGGTCGGCAGCAACCAACAATGGTTTGATGTTTTCCTCTTTCAACAACTGGGCGAGCTTGCCGCATGTTGTTGTCTTGCCACTACCCTGCAAGCCGCAGAGCATGATGATCGTCGGGCCTTCCTTTTTCAGATGCAGCGAAGGATCAACTGGTCCCAGTATCGAAATCAGTTCACTGTGAACAATGCTGACCAACTCTTCGTGCGGTCGCAGACTCAGCAGTACCCGTTTCCCGAGTGCCCGTTCTGAAACATGAGCCATGAAGTCTTGGACGACTTGATAACTGACGTCAGCCTCGAGCATTGCCGTTTGGACAATATCGAGCCCTTCGCGCATATTGCTTTCGGTTAGCTTGCCCTTACCGGACAAACTCTTGAAAGCGGATTGCAGGCCGTCAGAAAGGGACTCAAACACGAAGATTCAACACGAAAGCTTGGGGACCAAAGCAGATGTGACAGATGCCACGGGCGGACCACTGAACAGAAGAACATCCCCGCCGTTGGGCGAGGTGTGGACCGGAACGCGATAGTTTACGCTTCCGGGGCTTGTTTTGTAAATGGAGTCAGCCCCTCAATTTCAGCAGCAATTTGCCGATCAATCGGTCGGCATCAGGACTGAGAGCACCAATCGGTGTAATTTGCCATTGGTACCTACCCCGTCCCCGCCACGTGTGGTGGCCTTGCCAGACCAATCTGTGAATCGACCTCCGGCTTCAGTCACCACAGGCAGGATCGCCGCGACGTCCCACGGGTTGCATTCCGGATCGATCATGACATCCGCTCGCCCAGTCGCCACCATCAGATATCCGTAACCATCCCCCCAGCTGCGTGTCAGCCAAGCAGCCCTTTCCAACTGCTTGTAACGCTCAGCGGCTCCCCGTTCATCGAAGGAATCGACTTGGCTGGTGACGAATACCGCTTGGCCAAGATCGGATTTGTCTGAAACGCTGGCCCGTTCCCAGTTGATTCCCCTGGAATGGCGGTGCCAGCACCCCTTTCCAAGGGTTGCTGTCACCATTTCGTTCATCGCTGGAATGAAAATGATGCCAGCTAGCGGTGCCCCCTCGAACTCTAATGCGAGCAACGTTGAATAAAGGGGAACCCCACAAACGAACGATTTGGTCCCATCAATGGGGTCGACGACCCAACGATAGGGTGATGTTCCTGCCCGATCTGAAAATTCTTCTCCCTGAATCGTATCTTCGGGAAAACGCGACCCGATTTCGCGACGAACCAGTTGCTCTGCTTCCCGATCCGCCACGGTCACGGGTGAGTCGTCCGCCTTCGCATCGATCTGCAAGCCTGCTTGGCGAAAGTAGGTCAACGTGTGGTTGCCTGCTGCCTGAGCGACCTCAATCATGGCAATCAGGCGACCACCATGTTCGGTTCCCCAGCTCTCAGGGCCGGCGTTGCTGCCATCGGTTTGGCTCATGAGGTAGTCCTGCGGAGGGGCGACGCCGTTAGTCAAATGATCGGTTTTGAGGTTGGCGGGATGGTTCTACCGGCGATTCTAGACAGACCAGCCACGGATCAAAGTAGACGGAAATTGATTGCGTGGGGGAGTCCCCGTCCCAAACGTTGCCTGATCGCATGTCAGATAGCAGACGGCTTCAGGACGCCCCGGATCCCAAATCTTCGGAATGGCTGGCGTTTTGCGTGATTTCAAGGTTTGAGTCAGCGAGCGGCCCAGGAAAGAATGACTGGTAGAGCAGCATTCCAGCACCGACCATCAGTAGGCTGTCAGCAATATTAAAGTTCGGCCACGGATCGAAAAATGGCACACCCGGAATCTGAAACAAGATCCAGTCGCGGACGCCGCTTTGCCATTCCACCGGGTAACCGGATTCCCACCACAATCCCAGCCGATCATACAGATTCCCAATGATTCCACCGCTGATTAGCCCCAGTGCGGTGGTCAGCCAAAGTGATATCGCAGCTTTGAACCAAAACAGCCAGACGCTAATTCCGAGAGCTGCGATCACCGAAAAAGCGGCGAAAAGGGTTCCTTTTCCAGCTCCCAAGCCGAATACTGCACCGATGTTGACAGTAGTTTCAACTCCTAAGTACCCCTCAACGATCCACCAAATGTCGTTTTCAGAGGGGAGCCCACGCCAACTGAAAATGAAAGCCTTGGACCAAAGGTCCGCAATTCCCCCCGTGAGTGCCAAGCTGAGGAACAGAATGGGGCGTGAGGCGGGTATCCGGGGGCTGATCGACGGATTTCCGGATTGGGTTGCCGAATCAGGCACCCGTGGATCATTGACAGTTTCCCTGTCTGGCGCGTTCACTCGCAGATTTCCGCTGCTGGGGGCGTGTTCGGTAGCACGATCTGATCCATCCATGGCCGGGTGATGCAGAAAAGGAGTGGGGACGAAAAACAATTCCACGTTAGAATGCTGGCGGTCTTCTGCCCAGTCGAATTTCCCAATCCCGCCGTTATCTTCGGCACATTTTCAACCTTGGACCAAACCCGAATCCAGCCACAGGCTCACATTGCCGATTTACTCTTAACTGAGCCAAGCCTGGTTCCACTGACCCGCTCGCGATTTTCACGTGAAAGCTATGCTTCAAGCCGCCCAAGAGCACAACGCCATCCAGACTAATCTTGCGTTCCAGCGCTGTATCAACCCAGCCTGTGCAGCCACCTATGAGGCTCGAAGCGTTCGAACGTCCTGCGATAAATGTGGTGATCTGCTGGATATTGATTACCAATGGGATCGGGCCGCTGTTCCTTCGGATCTTCGGGAGTTCGAGGCGACGTGGAGTGAGAGGACGAATCCTGTTCGTTTCAGTGGTGTCTGGCGTTTTCATGAGTTGCTCCCTTTCGCTTCGCAGAAAGAGTTGATCACGGTGGGAGAAGGTCAGACGCTCCTGCAACAAACCGACTTGGTCGGTGACTACGTCGGTATGAACCATGGCAAGCTGCACTTGCAATACGAAGGCATGAACCCGTCGGGCAGCTTCAAGGACAATGGCATGTGTGCTGCTGTTACCCATGCGAACATGATGGGTGCCAAGCGAGCCGCCTGCGCCAGTACTGGTAATACCAGTGCGTCACTGGCTCTGTACTGCAGTGCAACGCAGTTGATGAAGGCCGTGATTTTCATAGGCAGTGGAAGGATTTCCTATGGCAAGCTCAGCCAGGCGCTCGATTACGGTGCTTTGACGGTTCAGATTGCCGGGGATTTCGATGACGCCATGATCCGAGTACGGCAGGTATCACAGCAGCTTGGTATCTATCTGGTCAACAGCGTAAATCCATTTCGCCTGGAAGGTCAAAAGACGATCATGTTTCGGGTACTCGAAGCCTTGCGTTGGGAGGTTCCTGATTGGATTGTTGTCCCAGGTGGTAACCTTGGTAATAGCAGTGCCTTTGGAAAAGCGTTCATGGAGTTGAAAGCTCATGGTTTGATTGATCGTGTGCCTAGACTTGCAGTGATCAATGCTGCCGGTGCAGACACACTGTACGAACTGTACGAACGGCGCGGTGTTCGTTGGAATGGTGGTGACGTCAACATGGATCCCATCGTCCAATACAACGATGAGATGGATCGCGAAGGCAAGAAAGCTGACACAATAGCTAGTGCGATTGAGATTAACCGTCCAGTCAACTTAAAGAAGTGTCTGAGAGCACTTGAGTTCATGGATGGCGTCGTGCGACAGGTCGACGATCAGGAAATTCTGGATGCCAAAGCAAAAGTGGGTACAGGTGGTTTCGGTTGCGAACCAGCCTCTGCCGCCAGCGTTGCCGGTGCTCGCCTGCTGAGACGCGAGGGGGTCATCGCACCAAGCGATCGCGTGGTCTGTATCCTGACTGGCCATGAACTCAAAGATCCCACGGCCACGGTTGCCTACCACACCACCGATCAGGAAATTTTCAACAAGACATTGGGTAGTCGCGGTGTTCAGAAAGCCAGCCACGCGAATCGGGCTGTAGCCGTTCCCAACGAGTTGGATGACATTATCAAGACAATTCAGTTGTATTCCTGATAGGCCCTGAAGTGTTATAAAAATCAGCTGCTTTTGCTCGTGTTGAGTTCTGCCAAGGCGGGGGCTTCCATGGCTCGACGCATTATCAAGCAGCGTCTTCAACGTCGCCGATGTTCGGCCGGAAAAACAATTGTCGGACAATTCGGGAACTCTTGTTTTTTCGTCTGCCCTACCCTGCTCTGCTGCGTCTATCCCGGCTAAATTTACAGCATGAGCAATTCAATACAATTGATCGTCCATGGTGCTGCTGGACGAATGGGACGACGCGTCGTGGCATTGGCTGCAGATGACGCCAAATTTCAACTGACTGCGGCAATCGACCATCACAGCAACCCGTTGCTTGGGCAGGATGCTGGCCTGCTGGCTGGTGTTGCTGCCGTCGATGTGCCTCTGAGTTCGGAATGGCCAGAGGCCGCCGAGGCAGTCATCGATTTTTCTCTGCCAACTGCGGTGGATGATTGCGTGCGAGCATCCGTCGAGAGGAAGTTCCCTCTGGTCGTCGCGACGACTGGTTTAAGCGAGCAGCAAAAGTCCGATTTGGCCAGAGCAGGAGAATTAATTCCGATTGTCTGGGCGCCAAGCATGTCGATGGCCGTCAATTTGACAATGAAGTTGACGCAGCAGATCACCGAAACGTTGAAGGACGTCGCCGGTGGGATTGATGTCGAGATTATCGAGCGACATCATCGTTTCAAAGCAGATGCACCGAGTGGCACGGCCCTGCGTTTCGGCGAATTGATAGCCGAGAAACTCGGTGGCGATGTAAACCACGTGCAGGGACGCGAGGGTGAGACCGGTGAAAGATCACGCAACGAGATTGGTTATCATGCGGTTCGTGTCGGTGATAACCCAGGAGAGCACACCATCGTGTTTGGCATGATGGGCGAGCGTATCGAATTGAACGTGGCAGCGAGCAATCGGGATTGTTATGCCTCGGGCGCATTGGCCGCAGCTAAATGGTTGCAGGGAAAGCCGAATGGGCTCTATAACATGTTCGATGTTCTCGGGCTCTCTTGAAAGCAACATTCGGATCAAACATTGCCAGACTGCTGCCGAGTAATGTATCTACATTTGAGAACACGCTGATGGCTAAATGTGATGAGGGATATCGCTGCGAAGTCTGTGGCCATGACGTGACCTCCATCGTCGACAGCGATCTCTATCTCCGATTTGTGATCGGAGAATTGGATCCTGAAGTGTTGCATACGAGCCCCGAACGTCATTTGAGGTGCAATCCTGTTTTGTCACAGTTCATTCACTGTGATGGATTCGAGCCAGTGGTCATCGACGGAGAACTTTCCGCTGAGTGGCTCGACCCGGAATTTGTGCGACAGCGGGTGGAGTTGGTGTCCCGTGGCTATCAGCGTTTGCTTCAGATTGCTGCAAATGAGCACGATCGTGATGTGACCGCGTATCCGTTACCTGAGGTGATCAACAAGTACCGAAATGGCTGATGGAAAGCGTTGGCCAGGTCGGTGAATCCGAATTTGGTCACTTCCAATCTTGATTCGGGATGGCAACACCCAGATGCCACCTGGCAGTTCCCTGAGAAACCGATAATTGTTCTTAGTTATCCGGAGCTTTTCCGATAAGATGCGCTCCGATGATCCCTCAGAAGGGTCTGTCAATCTTCCCTCATCCAAACAATGCACTCCGGGGCAGTCTGATCGTGAAAAGTAACCTGTTCCGGCGCGGCTTTCTAAGCTTGGTCATGACCCAATTCTTTGGGGCGATGAATGACAATATTCTCAAGGGCGTGCTTGTGTTCATGGTGATTAATGGCGTATGGGCCGGCATGCTTGGAACAGGAGGTCAGGGAATTGTTGGCATTTGCTTCACAATCCCATTCATCTTGCTGTCCGGTTATGCCGGGCAAGTCGCAGACCGATACTCAAAAACATCAGTGACACAGTGGGTCAAGATTGCGGAAGTTCCAATCGCTTTGCTGGCTGCGGTTGGGTTCTATATCCAGAATCTTTGGTTGACTTTGTTTGCGTTGATTGCCCTGACCTGCCAGAGTGCCTTTTTTGGCCCGGCCAAGTACGGGATGATCCCGGAACTTGTCGATGATTCGGATCTCAGTCGTGCCAACGGTAGCATCAATATGATGACCAATGTTGCAGTGATTGTGGGAACGTTGATCGCTGGATTGGTGAGTGATGCTTACTTCCCGCTTTCAGAAGCAGTGGGGCCGGCAACTGCCGTTGTAGCGAATGGTGAACTCTGGCTGCCTGGTGTCTCGCTTGTGGTAGTCGCAATCGCGGGTTTGATTGCGGCCATGTTCATGGTGCGGTTGCCTGCCGGAAAAAAAGTTCTGAAGTTTGATCTCAATCCCTTCACTACCTATCTCGTGACGATTCGGGAAATGAGGCAAACGCGACTCTTCATGGTCATGATGGCTTGGGGGTATTTCTATCTTCTGGCCGGCATCGCATTATTCATTTTGCCAGAGTACACCACAGTCATGGGGATCAGTCGGGCTGGTGCCAGCGTGTTGATGGGAGTCCTCGGTATTGCGATTGGACTTGGTTGTGCCGCGGCTGGCCTTGTGTCAGGACACCAAATCAAGCCACGTCTCATTCCATTTGGTGCACTCGGTCTGATTATCTTCTTTTTCCTGTTGGCCATTGTTGAACCGCTTAAATTAGGGCCGAAAGCAGAGTTATGGGAGATTGCCTCGACTAATGTTTCATTGTTCATTTTCTGCGCTGGTTTTTCATCCGGGTTTTACATCATTCCTTTGCAGGCACTGCTGCAAAGTTTATCGCCACCTGCTGAACGTGGCCGGTACCTCGGAACGGCCAACGGTGTTTCGTTTGCATTCCTGACCATTGCAGCGGTGTTCTATTTCGTATGTGCTCCGATCTTCGTTGGACGTGAGCACAAGATGTTCTACGTCTGCAGTGGCCTCATGGCTGTTGGTGCGGTCTATTTTCTTTGGGCATTTCGGGGCAGCGGAATGTTGATCGGAAGCGGGGCATCGACTGAGCCACCGCTGACTACAGCGGATCTTGCTGAATCACGAGGGGATGAAACCTTGTCGGATGATACTGATGCCACAGAGTGCACCATCGAATATCCTGAGACAACAGAAGATCAGGAATCTTGAGCGAGCTACCTATGCAAAGGGGAAACGTTTTCTCTCAAGAAACGCTCCCCCAGTAATCCGCATTTTGCTGTCGTCGTAGACTGCTCTTCACCGGCGACTTGATTGAGTTCGGCCAGTCCTATTCTTTGGTTGGCAATTCGACGAGTTGCTTTTCTTTTGCCATTTCCCGAATCTCTTCGGTGATTTTCATGGAGCAGTACTTTGGGCCGCACATGCTGCAGAAATGAGCACTTTTAAAAGTGTCTTGGGGTAGCGTTTCATCGTGATAGCGTTTCGCTGTTTCCGGATCCAGCGAAAGCCGGAACTGCTCGTTCCAGTCGAATTCAAAGCGAGCTTTTGACAGTGCATCATCACGGTCTTGAGCGCCTTTGCGGCCGCGGGCCACATCGGCCGCGTGGGCGGAAATTTTGTAGGCGATGACACCCTGCTTGACGTCTTCTTCGTTGGGCAGGCCGAGGTGTTCTTTCGGGGTGACGTAGCAAAGCATGGCAGCCCCGTGCCATCCGGCCATGGCTGCACCAATTGCGCTGGTGATGTGGTCGTACCCGGGTGCGACATCAGTCACCAACGGGCCAAGTACGTAGAATGGCGCACCGTTGCAAATCTCAATTTGCTTTTCGATGTTCATTTGGATTTGGTGCATCGGGATGTGACCCGGACCTTCCACCATCACCTGTGTGCCGTTGTCCTGTCCGCGTTTGGTCAATTCACCAAGCACTTCCAATTCGGCGAATTGTGCATCATCCGATGCGTCAGCGATGGAACCTGGACGCAGCCCATCTCCCAAGGACCACGTAATGTCGTATTCGCGCATGATGTCGCAGAGGTCGTCGAACGCATCGTAAAGCGGGTTCTGCTTGTTGTGGACCATCATCCACTTTGAGATCAATGAGCCTCCACGACTGACGATGCCGGTGACGCGATTGATGGAAAGGTGCAGATGTTCCAGTTTGACACCGCAATGGATCGTCATGTAGTCAACACCCTGCTTGGCCTGGTGCTCCACCATGTCCAGAAAGTGTTGAGCATTCATGTCTTCGATGTTGCCACCCAGTTCTTCCAGCATCTGGTAGATCGGAACAGTACCAATTGGTACAGGGCTCTTGTCGATGATTTGTCGCCGAATGTTATCGATGTCTTTGCCGGTTGACAGGTCCATGACCGTGTCGGCACCGTGATGAACTGCAGTATGAAGCTTTTCCAGCTCTTCACCGACGTTGCTTGTCACGGCGCTGTTGCCGATATTTGCATTGATTTTGCATTTAGCAGCAATCCCGATGCACATGGGTTCCAACGAACTAGCAGCATGGACAACGTTGGCGGGGATCACCATTCGCCCAGCGGCAACTTCGTCGCGGATGGTTTCAACCGGCAGGTCTTCGCGTTTGGCACAGAATTCCATTTCCGGAGTAACGTCGCCAGCACGTGCAGCCAGTATTTGGGTTTTACTCATTTAAATTTGTGCTCCAACGGACTCGCACTGTGTGCTTTGTCCAGACCCAGGTGAATTCAGGAAGAAACCATTTATAAGCCTCCACTGCCATAACGTGTAGGTGGCGGACCGTGGAAGAGGTTTCGATTGTGTGGGGGCGGCTTCGTCAAAACTACTGGAAGACGGGCTATACGCTAACAAGGCTCGCGCCAGACCGGGATGGGCGGTTTCCCGGCACTGACCCAATAGTCCCGTGTTTTCTAGGGGTGTGCCGCGAGCAGACGAGAGGACACGTCATCGGTTGGGTCCGCTAGAGCGTCTTGAGAAACTCGAGTACAGCTTTCCTTTGATTCTTGGTCAGTTCCTCAGGGTAGTCGTGGCCTGCATTGCTTTTGCCGAACCTGCGTGTGTCGAAATAACTGCGGCGTGTTGCAGCATCGAGTTCCATCAGCGGTGTTTTTTCTTCGATTCGGATAGTCAGCCCGATCAGCTCCGAGTCGAGTTGCTGGCTCACCGGTCGCCACACGGTTGGTCTCTGGGTTGGATTCAAAAGGTGCCATAGAGTGGGAACGCTGCCGTTATGCAGATATGGGGCACTGGCCCAGATTCCATCCAGCGGCGGAGCGACATAGCCATCGGGATCGATGATGGTTGTTTGCGGCTCTGAATCATCGCCGTGGGCGAACCAGCTGCGCGAATATTTGCGGCGTCCCTCGACCCCCAATGCGGTCAGTCGAACGGGGTCGGTTCCCACGTCGTTGATCGGTATTCGTCGGTTGGGGTACGTCGGGGTGTGTCCGTACGTACCATGGCACTCTGCGCAATTTTGTTGAAAGATACCTCTGCCCCGCTCTGCCAGTTCTGTGTCAATTTCGCCCGGAAACTCTGGGGGACGTAAGGACGAAAGATAGGCATAGACATCCCGAAAGTCATCTTCGTGTTTGATGAAGAAATCACGACCATTTTCCGGAATCATCATGAATTGCATCAGGCCACGGTGACCCTTTTCCGCAAATCCATCGATGTAAATGTTTGGCTTCTTGTGAAAATTCCACCAAGCTGGTGCATCCATGTCATGGTGAATAAGCTTACGCGGGGCTGCTGCCACCAGATTCAATTTCTCGTCGCGTTGGCTCATCAGCCCCATGCCAAAAACAACTGCATTGGTTGTGCCATTGGTGGTCCCCAAAGGGATCACTAGTGATCCGACGTCCATTCGTGACAACGGTTTTCCCATTTTGAATTTTGTCTTGCGAACTTCCTCGGTCAAAGTTTGCAGTGCGAAACGATTATTGGGTGCACCCGCGTAGGATTGTCCGTATACCGTGCCTCCGTGGCATGAGAAACAATTCATGGTCCAATTGCCATCTTTGTCGACCACATATTGCAGGGGCTTGCGAGGATCGTCAGGGCGAGCGGTGAGCCCATATCTCTGAAAGGCCATTTCCCGCCGCTTTTTTTCGGTGCCCCGTTTCGCTTGGGAACGAAGTTCTTCGGGCCAACATTCCCACAGTCTGTCGAACACTTCCTGAGAAAAATCGCTTGTCAGCAGAGCTTTATCGACAAGCACCCGATAACCTCGCTCAGCTGCCGCACTACGCTCCTTTTGTCGCTCCTTTTGTCGCTCCTTTTGTCGCTCCTTTTGTCGCTCCTTTTGTCGCTCCTTTTGTCGCTGAACGGTGCTTTCAGCGGGCTTCAGCACGGCCTTTGGCAAGTCCGCACCGATCGCCGTGCATGCAAGTAGCATGGAGATTGCAGAGAGCAGGCGGGGGGTGAGCAAGGTCGACATGGTCATGAGGGTCTGTGTTATTAGATCGCGACCTTCCTAGTCTATACCGCTGGCAATCGCTTTTGAGTAACAGGCTGCGGATGAGGCCTTGTAAGACGCCGAGCGATGGGTGTTGCGGACCGAACTGTGATTCGGGCTGGAATACGGCTACTGCTTGGCAGGTATGACAATCGATACCCTCCCAAATCCAATCACCTGACCCCCTCTGATTCGTTGCCGCGTTCTATCTGGGGAATCACGCGTCAGGATGTAGATTGAGGTTTGATCGCCAGACAGCGGAATCGCAGGTTGGAGCGTGCTATCGACCGGGATCACGTCTCGATTCAAGCGATAGAGCCCGCGGACAGGAAAAAGCAGGTATTCCCGTTTGGCGTCGTTGCGGCTCTCGAACAGTTCCGGGGTTATCCAAGTTTTGTTCTCTATCAATCCCGAATCCAGCAGAATTTGGCTGCCAGTGTTGGATTCCCGCTGCAGCCATGCGACGGCGTTGTTCCAGTCTTCGCCTCGCTTGACCAGTGCAACCGGGTAATGGTGAAGACGTGAAAGTGTACGTTGGTGGATGCCAATTCCCATTACGATCGTGGCCGCCATCACCCAAGCAAATGTCGCACCCGGCAGTCGGTGGCTGATCGATCGATCGAGGTAACCGAGGCAGCCACCACTAAAACAGGCGAGTAGCGGCAGGACGGCTACTAAATAGCGACGATGCCATACCGGCGCGATCTCGATTCGGGAAAGAATCCAGTACGTGGAAGTGGTTAGAACGGCAAGCAGGGCCAAGGATCCAAGACCAATGAGTATTGCTTCGTCTCTGATTTGTCGCTTTCGAAGCTTCTGAAACGCTAACGTCAGCAGGACTGGGATCGCTGGTATGACCAGCAACCAGGTCCAGTCCCACATGTTCCCTATTTGCAGCCAGTGGGTGGCTTTTGCAAATGAACCCCACATTGATTTTTCAGCCCAACTGTTCCCAAGCGTGATTTGCCACAGGGTAATCAAGGTCAAAATTACCGTGGTCAATAGGACGCCATCCATCACGCTGCAACGAAAAAACTGTTTCGGATTCCGAAACCACCAGATTCCACCTAGACCAAGCGGAATCCATACGAGTACACCCAGACAGGTTGGCTGAGCGAGAGCTGACAGAAGGATCGAAACAACCAGCAGACACCATGTCGCTGGCTTCTGATGGCGTGACTCCGTTGACGATAGTCGGAGGAAAGTGATGGCAGCTATTGAGGCAAACAGGATCACCAATGCAAAGGGGCGCAGTTCAGTCCCAAAGAAAAGCGAGTTGTTTTCGATCGCCAAGATGAAGCCGGCGGTCAGGCCTGCCAACAGACTCTTCGTCCAACGAATGACTCCAAGGGTAGTCACTGCACAGCCACACGCAACCAACAGCACGCTGCTCAATCGCAGCAGCATTTCGGAGTCTCCGAATGCTTGCTTCCAAATCCAGAGCAGAAAAAAGTAACAGGGAGATTGGTGACCGATGACAGACCGCTGATAGACCCTGCTAAAATCGCCAGCAACGATCCAGGCTGAGTGTAATTCGTCAACCCACAGACTCTCGTAACACGACGGCAGTCGCAGGAAGATCGCAGCACTGAAAACAGCAAGTACTGAGAGTGCGGTGAATGCCGCTTTGAGTGATTGTCGGTCCATCAGGAGAGACTTGCGACCGGCTGCGTCGTGATGGCATGGATGATATCGCAAGCGGATTCGATTTGAGAGGTATTCACATCAAGGTGGGTTACAAATCGAATCGCTTGAGGATCGATTGCTAAGCAGCGCACACCTCGTTCATCGAGTGTTGCTGCCAGTTGGTCGGCTGAGATCCAATGGGGGTCAACTTCACAGATGACAATGTTCGTGTCGACACGACCACCTCGAATCGACAGTGGGCCACAAGCTTCACAACCGTCGCGGAGTCGTTGAGCGTTGTCGTGGTCCTCCTGAAGGCGATCGCGATGCTGCTCCAATGCGTGAAGCGCGCCGGCAGCGATAATTCCGGCCTGTCGCATTCCGCCACCAAACAGCTTGCGTGCACGACGAGCTTCGAGGATAAAGCTGCTGTCGCCAGCCAACGCGGATCCAACCGGTGCACCGAGTCCCTTGCTGAAACAGACGCTGACAGAATCAAAAGGCTCGACCAAATCCTTGGGGCTCATTCCGGTTGCACTGGAAGCATTCCAGAGACGGGCTCCGTCCAAATGTCTTTTCAGGCCGTTCTCTTTGGCCCAGTCGCAAATGTTCTGAACCGTTTCCTGCGGCTGAATCCGTCCCCCCCATCGATTATGGGTGTTTTCAAGGCAAAGGAGACGCGTGCGAACCATATGTTCATTTTCAGGGCGAATCAGGTGTTTCAGTTGGTCTGCCTGGAGAACGCCGCCCTCGCCGGCCACCGTTTGTGCAACCAGTCCAGACAATTGGGCGAAAGCCCCCTGCTCGTAGTGGTAAATGTGACAATCGGCTTCGCAGAGGAATTCGCTTCCCCGATCACAATGGACTCGGAGGGCGATTTGATTGGTCATGGACCCACTGGGCATGAAAACTGCGGCTTCTTTGCCGAGTATTTTTGCAGTCAGAGCCTCCAGTCGCTCCATGGTCGGATCGACGTCGATAACTGCGTCTCCGACCTCCGCTTCGGCTATTGCTTGCCGCATGCTTGGGGTTGGCTGAGTCACGGTATCGCTGCGGAGATCAATTTCTGCGGTCATTTGCTGGAAACCGGGTGGTCGGTGTTGATTTGTATGTGGGTAAACAATTCGATTGTACCGGCTTATGATGACAATCGTAGCCGTATTGCTCGCGACCTGATTTTCAGGTCGCGGTACTGGCTGACTCCCCAAAGCCATCCGACTCGACCTCCTTGAAAATGACTCCCGATTTGCCCCCCCTTCAAATCCAACGTGTTGATGCCCGCGAGGGCTCTACCGAGATTCTCCAAGAGCTCCGCCGGAAACTGAGTCCCCAAGGTGATGTCGTTAGCCCACGCGGTCGAGCTCTGACCGAGGAGGTTTTCGGAAAGGCTTTGACTCCAGTGGAAGTCGTTCAGACGATTTGCCAGGACGTCCGAAACGAAGGAACGTCGGCGTTGCTGAAGTACAACAAGGCTCTCGACAAGGCAGATCTTTCCGCTGCTGAATTACGAGTCCCGGAAAGCGAACTCAAAAAAGCACACGCTGCTGCTGATCCGGCTTTTCTTGATTCTGTTCGGCGGATACGAGACAACGTCGCTGAGTTTCAGCAGGCGATTCTCCATCGTGATGTCACCATTGAACCGCGGCCAGGTGTGACACTGACACAGAGGTACCTGCCGTTGCGGCGGGTCGGCGTCTGTGTGCCGGGCGGTGCAGCGGCCTATCCCTCCACCGTTTTAATGACAGCGGTCCCTGCGCAGGTTGCGGGTGTTGAGGAGATTGCAGTAGTAGCTCCACCAACGCAGTTCGGTTCCTACAACGGAGATATGCTGGCCACCTGCCACGAACTTGGTTTGCGTGAGGTGTATCGGGTTGGTGGGGCCCAGGCGGTCGCGGCGCTCGCTTATGGTTGCGAAGCAGTCCCAGCGGTGGACAAGATTGTTGGCCCTGGCAATTTGTTTGTTGCCCTCGCCAAGAAAGAGGCATATGGTGCAGTCGATATCGATTCCTTCGCGGGTCCCAGCGAAGTGATTGTCATCGCGGATGAAACAGCACGCGCCGACTTTGTGGCTGCGGACCTGCTGGCGCAAGCTGAGCATTCACCAGGTTCAGCGATCCTGATCACTTGGGAGAAATCTTTGATTGATGCTGTCCACCATGAATTGGTCAAGCAGTTAACATCGCTGTCGCGGAATGAATTGACGGTTGACAGCCTTGAGGCATTCGGTGCTTTGGTACTCGTTCGCGATCAAACGCATGCATGTGAATTGACGGACCAGTTCGCGCCGGAACACTTGCACATCCAAACAGCTGATCCTCGTGAAGAGATTGCCCGTATTCGAAACAGTGGAGCAGCATTTCTGGGGCATCATACGCCAGTTGCACTTGGCGACTATGCTGCTGGCCCCAGCCATGTGCTTCCCACGGGAGGAACCTGTACATGGGCAGCTGGGCTTTGCAGTAACAGTTTTTTGAGAAGCGGAAGTATTACTGAATTTGATCCCGCTGCCCTGAACCACATTGCTCCTGATGTTGTCAGACTTGCAGACAAGGAAGGGCTGACAGCACACGCCCGCAGTGTAACGATTCGAGAGTCTTGAGGCAGATGTTTCGAGAAGGCGTTGAGCCTAAACCGTTTTTCGATCCCCAACACAGCATGATGATGGGGTTCAAATTCCGACCGGTCGATGAAAGTCCGTTCTACCATGGCTGATAGTTCCCTGTTCCGCCCTGCCCTGTCCCGCATGATGGCCTATGCTCCCGGAGAGCAACCTCCACCGGGGAAGTACATCAAGCTCAATACGAATGAGAATCCTTATCCGCCTCCACCCGCAGTGGTCGAGGCAATCAGGAAAGCTGCTGGTGGGCCGCTCAATCGCTATCCCGATCCTGTTGCGACTGCGTTTCGAGTTGCTGCGGCTGACCGTCTGAATCTGCCGGGGCCTGAGTGGATTCTCGCGGGTAACGGTAGCGACGAGATTCTGACCCTCTTGGTGCGAGGATTTGTCGGTGAGGGGCAGAGGCTCCGTTTGCCCTACCCCAGTTATGTTCTCTATCGAACGCTGGCAGACATTCAGGGTGCAGCTTGGGAACAGGTCACATTTGAGAATGATTGGTCCCTACCAAATGCGTTCGGCGAATCAGCAGACGATTTGCGTCTCGTGCTGCTTCCAAATCCCAATAGCCCAAGTGGCACCATCATCAGCCCGGACCGGGTGTCTCAGTTGGCTGGTTCTCTCGATTGTCCTTTGGTCGTTGATGAGGCTTATGCTGATTTTGCCGACCAAAATTGCCTCCATCTCGTTCAACAGAATGAGCGAATCATGGTCACGCGAACACTCAGCAAGTCCTATGGACTGGCAGGTATTCGATTCGGATTTCTCGTCGCGCAGCCGCAGGTGATTTCGGAACTTGCCAAGATCAAGGACAGCTATAACTGCGATGGAATTTCCATTGCTGCTGCTACAGCCGCCATGGGATGTGGTGATTGGCTTTCTGATATTCGGACGAAGATGAATGCCACGCGGGATCGCATGACGGTGCAATTGGCCAGCATGGGTTTTTCTGTTGTGCCTTCACACGCAAACTTTGTCTGGTGCCAACATCCCAATGGGAAACATCCGGAACTTTACGAATTCTTGAAGAAAAATCAGATTCTTGTTCGATACATGCAATTCCCCGAATGGGGTGAAGGCCTGCGAATTTCGGTGGGAACTGATGAACAGATCGACGCCTGCCTGATGTTGCTCGAGCGGTATCTGTCCTAGTCACCCTCTTTCCTTCAGTTCTTGTACGCATTTTTGACTTCGTCGGTGAAACCATGACACGCACTGCCTCAATTGATCGCAAGACCGGAGAAACAAACATTCTGTTATCGATTGATCTGGATGGTGATGGGTCCGGTACAAGGAAGTCGGGGATCGGTTTTCTGGATCATATGTTGGACCTGCTGGCAAAGCATGCTCTGATGGATCTCAACGTGCAAGCGGTTGGTGATTTGCACGTCGATGACCATCACACCTGCGAAGACATCGGGATCGCTCTTGGACAAGCGATGGACGAAGCACTTGCAGATCGTGCCGGGATTCGCAGATACGGACACTTCACTTTGCCAATGGATGAGTGTCTTGTCACCGCCGCGGTGGACCTTGGTGGACGTTACGCTTTTGAGTACCGCGCGCCCATCGCGGCGTCCAAGATAGGTACTTTCGATACCGAGTTGGTCGAACACTTTTGGCAGTCCTTTGCCGCCAATGCAAAGTGCAACTTGCATGTGGTACTTCAGCATGGGCGGAATGCACACCACATCTCAGAATGTGTTTTCAAGGCGACTGCCCGTGCCATTCGGATGGCGGCTGAAAGCGATCCTCGCAGCGATTCGATACCCAGCACTAAAGGTGTGCTGTAACACGTCAAACGGTTAGGTTGCCGGTTGTCGAGGTTTGCTGCCGGGGATGCTTTGCGATGCGTGATCGGCGAGGCACCAGAAAACCGATGCAGGCCAGGCCAATCAGGCATGCCATGACTGAAAACAGGTATTTATTGGACAGGACCACTATTCCCGTCAGAAGCAGCACGCCGGCTAAAGCGGCCCAACGGGCGGGCAGGGCCCACAATCCGATCCCGCTGATGGTTTCGACGACCACGATCTGCCGACTGTACCACTTGGCAATGTCCTGCAGTGACTCTGGTTCGTAGGTGTCTCGTAAGTAGTTGAAAAGCCAGAAGTCACGATCAATAAAATAGATGTCGTACAACACTTCGCCTGACCAATACTCGGGTGTCCACTTGCCCGCTGCCCCGCCAAGTAGAATGACGGAGATAATGAGACGTGAAAGGAACGCAGCACGTCGCATCAGCAGTTCCCGGTTCTTGCTGTCGGAACGATGGGCTAGCCAAACGGACCAAAGGCAGCACCACCATGCAGTAATGAATGTCATGTCGTTGTAACTTGCCTGATGGATGCACAGCACGCTCATACTACCAATGGCAAACCAACTGCTGGT
Organism: Rubripirellula sp.; assembly: GCA_028823035.1. Taxonomy (GTDB): domain Bacteria; phylum Planctomycetota; class Planctomycetia; order Pirellulales; family Pirellulaceae; genus Rubripirellula. Next base: position 22,064 of record JAPKCI010000029.1, on the reverse strand, counting down.
TTTGCGAAGCGGCACAAAAGAGGTCACCAGTCCGATGCCAGTGGCCAGTACCGAACCCCAGAAAGCCAAGCGAACGGTCCATACTGATTCCAGCCAATCGGGAAAAAATGGATCCTCAATAGGAATCTCGGCGTACAAACTGTTCGCTCGTAGAAAGAACTCCCATTTCCATAGCAGCGTCACTAGAATCGCAGCTTGGACGATTCGATATGCAGCCAGAGGTCTATTCAGAGCAAGGGGAATCGATGCTGCGTTGACAGTGTCTGCGTCATTCATAACGAATCCTCGACGTCATCAATGCGGATCAGCCGATAACCACCCTCTGTCTGGGCTTCCAGGTGAAACCTGGATTCCAGGGTCTGGCCGCGGTACGAAGACTTCAGGGTAAACCAGCGATCTGTTTGGGTGGATAGGTAGTCATGCCGTCCAGCAAAAAAGGTGATGACTCTTGCGGGAAAGTGATTGGCGTATCGCCAATTCTCGTCAAAGACCATCATTACAAAGCCGGGTGGAAACTCCTCTACCTTGTACTGGTTTGCAAAGTTGTACATCGACGGAACGGGAAACTGCACCGCCCAAACGGCAAACGAGGGCGTTCTGAGATGAAACCGTTGAAGAGTTTGCCGTGCAATGCCCGGGAACCATGGCATTAGCAGAAGCCACGTTGTGATCAGTAAGACAAACGCGATGATGGCATGAAAACCAAAGTCCCGTTCCGTACTTTCGTGGATTATTGACACTTCACTTGAATCGGCCATCTGGATTGCTCCTTCATCCCGCGTGAGCCTTTGTTTACGTGAATGTTCAGGCCTGCTCGATCAATTGCAGCAGGGTTTCACGCACCTGTTTGGGATTTGCATTGGGGTTCTTTTTCTTGGCTTGGCCGATCAGTGACCCGACCGCTTGCTTTTTGCCACTTTTTACATCATCGATGACTTGCGGATTCGCATCCAGTAATTCTTTGCAAAGCGTTTCGATTTCGCTGCTATCGACAGATTCGATTCCCAGTGCCTTGACTGCGTCTTCGACTGTGCCAGCGTTCTTGATCAGGTGCGAGAAAACGTCTCGCGCTCGTGCATTGTCAAAGTCTCCTCGGCTGACGCGTTGCAGCAACTCACCGAGTTGATCAGCGCTGACGGCGAAGTCAGCGATGCGGATTTGCTTCTCATTGAGGGTCCGCATCACGTCCTGTTGAATCCATGAACTGGTTCGCTTTCCGTCACCTGATGTGGTAGCTGCCGTCTCAAAGTATTCGATGAGTTCCCTGCCCTGATTGACGATTACATTCGCATCGTACAACTTGATTCCATATTGTGTCTGGAGACGCTGACAAAGTTCCGCTGGCATTTCGCCGAGGCTTGCTTTGGCTGCGTCGACACGTTCTCTGGGCACGCGAATTGGCAGCAGGTCGGGATCCGGGAAGTAGCGGTAATCTGCTGACTCTTCCTTTTCGCGTTGCAGGAATGTCTTGCCAGTTGCATCATCCCAGCCACGCGTCGTCTTGGACTCGTCTTTGATTGTCTTTCCAGTTTCTTCCCATACATCGTATTGGCGATCGATTTCATGCTCGATTGCATGTTCAACCGCACGAAAACTGTTCATGTTCTTGATTTCCGCAATCGGTGTCGCAATTTTCTCGCCATTGACGTCAATGTGCAGGTTGACATTGGCATCGACGCGAAGACTTCCTTCCTGCATTTCACAATCAGAAACACCCAGAAGTGTCATGCGCAATTTCAGTTCGGTTAGATAGTTTTTGGCTTCATTTGCCGATCGCAAGTCAGGTTGGCTGACAATTTCAAGCAGGGGAGTCCCGCAACGATTCAGGTCAATTCGCGAGTCACTACGGCCCGAGGCTTCGTCGTGCATGCTCTTTCCTGCATCTTCCTCGAGGTGGGCACGAATGATACCGATGCGACGTATTTTTTCGGGGTCGTTGTCGTCAGTGATCTTGACGAAGCCGTCGGCGCAGATTGGCAGGTCGAACTGGCTGATCTGATATCCCTTGGGTAGATCTGGATAGAAGTACTGCTTGCGATCCCATTTCGTCATGGGAGGGATCGAGCAATCAATCGCCAAACCGGCTTGAATGGCCAAATCAATAGCGTGCTCGTTCATGACGGGCAGTGCGCCGGGCAGGCCAAGACAAACGGGGCATACCTGAGTGTTCGGTGGAGCACCGAATTGGGTGCTGCAGCTGCAAAACAGCTTGGTTTGCGTCTTGAGCTGAACGTGCACCTCGAGACCAATGATGGTTTCAGTTGGATAACCGTCGCTGAGGGTCATGTGATTTCAGGATCCGAAATTATCGGGGCGAAGTTTGTGAAAATCAGTCTCTGCCTGATAGGCTGCGCCGGCGAACAGCAAACGTGTTTCGGCCAGCGGCGGCGCTTGTAATTGGATCGCCAAGGGCAGGCCTGCTGCGTCGATGCCAGCAGGCAAGGAGATGGCTGGAATGCCCGCAAGATTGGCACCTACGGTAAATAGATCGCACAAGTACATCTGCAGGGGGTCGTCAATCTTGTCGCCCAAGCGAAACGCTGTTGTTGGTGAGACTGGACCCAGCAACAGATCGACCTGAGAGAAGGCGGCGTCATAGTCGCCCTTGATCAGTCGTCTAGCTTTCAACGCTTGGTTGTAGTACTGGTCTGCGTAGCCCTCGCTCAAGGCATAAGTTCCGACCATGATCCGTCGCTTGACCTCTGCCCCGAAACCCTCGGCGCGACTCTGGCAGTAAGTGGCCACCAAGGGGCCGAGTGATTCTGCTTTTTCGGGATCCAACTGTGGGACTCGATGACCGTAGTGTGCCCCATCGTAGCGGGACAGATTGCTGCTGGCTTCGGATGGTGCAATGACGTAGTAGGTCGGGACCCAGTAACTGCTGTGTGGCAAACTGATTTCAATCATTTCCGCGCCTGCATCACGGAAGATGTCAATCGACGACAGAACGGCGTCGCGGACTGCATCATCAACTCCATCAACATCCAACTCGTTCCGCAAGACGCCAATTTTCATGCCACGCATGTCGATTGACTGCAGAACTGCCTGGTAATCGGGAACCTCGAGGTTCAACGATGTTGAGTCACGAGGTTCATACCCGGCAATGCATTGCAGCAGCAGAGCAATGTCTTGCACCGACCAGCCAATCGGGCCGACCTGATCGAGGCTACTGGCGAAGGCTACCAGCCCATAGCGACTGACTCGGCCATAGGTTGGCTTCAGGCCGGTCACGCCACAAAAACCTGCCGGCTGACGAATTGAGCCCCCGGTGTCCGTCCCAAGACTCAGGGGAACCGTTCCTGCTGCCACACAAGCTGTGGCACCGCCGCTACTTCCGCCCGGGGTACGAGAGGTATCCCACGGATTCCGTGTGACTCCGTAAGCACTTGTTTCCGTGCTGGCACCCATCGCGAACTCGTCCATGTTCGTCTTTCCGACGATGACCGCGTCGGATTGCCGAAGCTTTTCGACGACGGTGGCATCGTAGGGTGGCCGAAAGCCTCGAAGCATGTTCGAGGAACAGGTGGTTGGCATGTCCTTGGTGCACAGCACATCCTTGACCGCGACCGGCACTCCGGCCAGTGGTCCCAGCGGTTCACCATTTCGCCGCTTCTGATCAACTGCTTCCGCCGCCATCAAGGCCAGTTCGCGATCGACATGTGTGAACGCGTTGATACTGCCTTGAGAGGCCTCGATTTTATCGATTGCTTTTGCTGCGATCTCAACGGCAGTGGCTTCCCCTCTCGATTGAAGTCGCAGAACTTCCAAAGCCGAATCGAGCATGAGTTACCCAATAAAAAAACGAAGGTGACAGTTCCTGATTGAGACGAGATTATCCGCGATCAACTGCAAATCGACCAGCGGGCGAGCCAGAAGTCCTGACCGCGAGCGTTGGGGGCGGCTCTGCCGTGTTACCAGCCAATTCTTGAGCAGTGGGACTCCGTCCCGCACTGAAAATCAGCGTGACATCAAGTAGTCGGAGGAAGCGGCAAGGTCAGCGTCGCCACGCAACCGGGTGGACCACTGGAAAGCGAGATATCGCCCTCATGAAGCTTTGCGATTCGGTAAGCCCGACAAAGTCCCAGACCGAGTCCGCGGCCGGCCTCTCTGCCACTAAAATAGGGGTCAAATGCGTACGTTCGAGCATGCTCCGACAATCCAGGTCCGCTGTCGGCAACGAGTATCCTAATTCCATCGCCGTCGTTTTGTATCGACAGGCTGATTGCTCCCTGACAACCGATGGCGTCCATCGCATTGCGAACCAGTGCGCGAATCGCCTCCATTAGCATGGTTGCATCAGCAAGAATCGTCTGTTCCTGCCCACTGGCAGCGTCCGGATCGGTGGAAATCTGAAACTTGATAGCCTGTCGATCGGCCTCCTCCTGAAAAGATTCTGCAACCTTGTCCAGTAGATCACCGATTTCACAAGGCTGCCGTTCAAGTGTAGGTGGATTTGCATAGAACATTAAGTCCGCAATCATCTCATGCGCTCGATACACCTGATCAATGATCCTCTGCAGGGTGGCAGTGCGATTGAGATCGGTTTCGCCTCGCTGCAATTGTTCTGCGCGAGTTGAAATATTTGCCAGCGGATTATTGATTTCGTGGCTTAGACCGTAGGCAAGCTGTTTGATCGCTGCGAGTTTGTTCTTGTGCAGACGCGAGTCGAATGCACTCTCTAGAGACTTCTGACGCTGGACCGATCTGGCCAGTTCCTGAAGCATGGAGTGGTCGGCGACTATTGCGACCGGTTCATCTGGGATCTGGACAATCGGCCATTGTTCACGCCAGGTGTTCGAAACTTTTGGTCCTGTGACTTCCAACCACAGCGACGCATCTTCCATCCATTTGGCGGGTGGCAGAGTTCGGAAATGATCCGTCAGCTTTCTCCAGCGTTGTTCGATAATGGGTGTGATTGTCGGCGCACCCAGAAAAGCATCACCGCTGGCGATCTGCCCGGTAATATTTTTGGAGTGCCATGTCACCAGATCATCGAGTCCGAACGGACTCTGACCGGGATGACCAAGCACCGTGAAAATGAAGTATGCCGGATCGCTCAGCAGAGCTCGGCACACCCGGTCCCGAGTCGCTCCGTCCACCGATGGTTTGCTGCCAGTGCCGCTCCGAAGATCCATCAGCAACAAGTGCCCGATGGCATCGGTCGAACGCTCTGTTTGTGGCAACCACCACCGATCGGAGCCACGTCTCAAACAGGGTAATAACCCCATCGGACTTGTCCTCTCAGTGAAATTGCGTTGAAGTTTCACCTGGTTCGAGTTGCGGTGGCCGATGTCATCGACCACTGCCTGAACCATGCGTGTGCGTGATAGCGAAAGATCGCTGTCCACCTTAGCCTACCAAGCTGCGTTCAATTTCAAGCAGATCGCAAGCGCGGCCAATCAGGTCATCGATCGAAAATGGCTTCTGCATGAAGTCATTTGCGCCGGCAGCCTTTAAGGCGTCAACTTTACTGTGCTCGACCATTCCCGAGATGCAAATGATCTTGACCGTGTCCATCGCCGGGTCATTCCGCACCCGTTGGCAGACTTCCTTGCCGTTGATGTCTGGAAGCATTACATCCAGAACCACCAAGTCGGGTCGAAATTCTTTGACTCCCATGCCAGCGTCAAAGCCGTTATTAGCTGTGCGAATGTCAAACCGACCGTCCCGATCAAAGCCATCTTTGATCAAATCGACCAGATCTTGATCGTCATCCACGATCAACAATTTCTTCTTGCCGCTTTCCAAGGCATCCGTAGGGATACCGTTTTCCTTCATGAACAGGAACAACTGCTCGCGGGGAATGCGACGGAATTTGCTGCCGGGAACGCGAAAGCCTTTGAGCGAACCGTTGTCGAAACAACGGATAATCGTCTGCTGACTAACTTTACATATTTTGGCTGCTTCGCCTGTCGTGAAGACCGTTTTTGTGGTCATGGCAGAAACCATCCTCCTTGCATGACTAGACGTTTCCGATGTCGTGCCCGGCACTATCCTGTCATCAGGATTTTGCAAAGCGGTATTGTCAGTAAATCGGGACCGACAATGGTCAGCCCCCCAGTGTGGTTGGTTCATTTGCACTCGTTTTCGAGCCACTTGTGAACAAACCAAATTCAGTTCTTTACCTTCGGCAAACTCCCTGTCCTACCGCACTGGCACATATCGCTGCTATTTGCGTGAAGAACGTAGGCGTCAGGAAGCTCCGAGCCTCGCTGCCTTACCAGGATTGCCTTAGTCACGAATTCTATCGAATCAACCGTCTAGGTCAAGATTGATTGAAATGACATAACTGCATTCTTGCAAATAACTTAGCGATAATCAGTCCAGCAATTTTCAAAAAAGAAACGCAGATTATCTTCTCGAGGATTGAAACAAGTTCCACCCACAAGCATCTTTAGGCCTTCCGTTTGGACTCCAGATGGGCCAGAACCAAGGCTAGGTCGGCTGGCGTGATGCCACTAATCCGTTTGGCTTGACCGAGGTTCAGTGGCCGAATACGGGATAGTTTTTCCCTTGCTTCGCTTCTCAGCGGGTTGATTGAATTGTAGTCGAATGAGGTTGGAATTCGTTTTCCTGCCAGACGTTGGTGGCGTTCAACCTCGACCCGCTGTCGACCGATGTAACCTTCATATTTAATATCAAAAAGGCACTGCTGTGCTGCCGCAGTTTCGATCCCAGCAAGTTCCGGGACTCGCTCGCACATCTGCTCCCAATCAACCTCGGGTCTGCGCAGATAGACGTTCGCTGCGAGATTGTCGATTTTCGCATTTTTGAGCAACTCTACCCCGCGATTCATCTGGACAACTTTTTCCTGAAATCGCTGACAACGAGCCTGATCAATCAGTCCCAGTTCATCTGCTTTCTCTGTCAGTCGTCGATCGGCATTGTCTTGTCGAAGTAGCAGACGGTACTCGGCGCGGCTGGTGAACATTCGATAAGGTTCATCAGTTCCCGCCGTGACAAGATCATCGAGCAGTACCCCGATGTATGCTTGGTCACGCGTGGGAACCCAAGGGCTTTTTCCTGCTGTTTGCCGGGCTGCATTCAAGCCTGCGATCAATCCCTGTCCCGCCGCTTCTTCGTAGCCTGTTGTGCCATTGATTTGACCGGCCAGAAACAGTCCGTTGACCAGTTTTGATTCCAGATGGGGCCAGAGTTGGGTTGGGGGGCTGAAGTCATATTCGACGGCGTATCCGTACCGCATGATCCTCGCGTTTTCGAGGCCCGCGATCATCCGGAACATCTGGTCCTGCACGTCTCGTGGTAGACTTGTCGAAATACCATTGACGTACACTTCCTGTGTGTTTCGTCCCTCTGGTTCCAGAAAGAGTTGATGGCTTGTCTTGTCGGCAAACCGCACTACCTTGTCCTCAATGCTCGGGCAATAACGGGGACCGCGTGAATTGATCTGGCCGCTGTACATCGGTGCTCGGTGCAAATTTTTGCGTATCAAGTCATGAACCGCCTCATTGGTGTAGGTGATGAAACAGGGAAGCTGCTCGCATGTCAGTTCATCCGTCATGAACGAGAACGGTTGCGGTATGTCATCGCCTGGCTGGGGTTCGACTTTCGAATAGTCGATTGTCCGCCCGTTGAGTCTTGGTGGTGTTCCTGTTTTGAACCTTTCAACCTCGAAGCCGAGACGGTGAAGTGCGCCGCTGATGCCGGCAGTCGTGCCCTCCCCTGCTCTGCCCCCTGCAGTCTTAGCATCTCCGGTATGCATGATCGCCTGCAGAAATGTTCCTGTGGTCAGAACCACCGTCGGAGCAACGTACTTGGCGTCACCTCGGACAGTAACACCACAAACGCGTGTTGTGTTTTCAGCGGTTTCGGTGATGAGATCCTCGACGGTTTCCTGACGTAGATCAAGGTTTTCTTGTTGTTCGATCTGACATTTGACGTAGTGCTGGTAAGCCCGTTTGTCAGCTTGTGCACGAGGGCTGTGCATGGCGGGCCCCTTGCGACAGTTGAGCATCCTGAACTGGATCCCAGTGGCATCAATCGCTTCACCCATCAAACCGCCAAGAGCATCGACCTCACGCACAATCTGTCCTTTGGCAACGCCGCCGATAGCCGGGTTGCAGGACATTTGACCTACGGTGTCGAGATTGGTTGTCAGCAGAGCTGTTCGGGCACCGATTCGTGCGGCCGCCGCGGCGGCTTCCGTGCCTGCATGTCCGGCTCCAATGACAATGACGTCGTACTGATAGCAGTTGCTGCTCATGGCTCAGGATTTGGGAGTACTGATTAGGCAATCTGGTAGTGATTGACTGGTTGGGAAAACGAGGATGTGGGGTCGAGCAGGTCCATCAGCAAAAGCTCAAGAAACGCAGGTCGAATGGTCGAAGCCGAGTAGGTGGGATTCGGATTACGGTCCCGTTACTGTAGTTCTACTCGATACTTGAGGCACGGCCGACGAGATGCGACTGGTCACAATAACGAGTTTACTTGCCATTTCCGGCTCATTGGCCGTCCCCATGCTGATGGACTCGGCTCTTGCTGTCGAGATCCCCCAGGTCGTTGAGGGACGCATCGAGGGTTCGGATCCACCGTTGCCTGAACCGACCGTGGAGTCCCAAGCCAACTCGGGTGTCGTGACATCGGGTCAAGGTCCCAGTGAAGGATGCTTTATTCTGGGGTCCCCGTCTTTCTCTATTCCCTTCACCGTGGATGCAGCCGGGACTCAACCGGTAGCGGTTCGACTTTTCGTAGCACGGGGGTCAAGTGATAACTGGAAACTGTTTGATCAAAAGAAACCGACAGCCAAATTGAAGCAGTTTCAGTACCAGGCTGATGGGGACGGCGAGTACTGGTTTGCAACCCGCACGATTGATGCGGCAGGCCAAGCACACCCTGCTGGGGCGATATTGCCGCAATTGAAAGTCTATGTCGACACGACCAAGCCCGCGATTGTGCTTAAGGTTGACGCGGATGATCACGGGCGAGTCCATGCGGCGATGAGCGTGAATGACGCGACACCCTTGAAAATTGTGCAACTTCGTTACGCTACCGATGCGGTCAAGGTTTGGCAAACTGTCGAGATGTCTCAGTATGCTGCCGGCGGTGACATCCGGTTTACTCCCAGCGAGGACTGGAAACTGTTGTCGCTGCAATTGGTGGTCTCCGATACGGCTGGAAATCAAACCGTGATCAACCAATTGGTTCGTAGGCCGAGAGTGGCAACAAGCAATGCAAGCCGTTTTGCAGCCAATAAGTCCCCCGAAACCCTGTTCGCTCAACCATTGCAATATCGGCTTGATGGTGAACAACGTGTTGCGGCCGAACCAATCTCGGGCCCCAATACGCCACCCATGTTGGCACCCTTACCACGCGGAATAACTCCGTCCATCAATCCGCCACCCTCAACGTCCTCAGATTGGACTAACACGGTTCCCTACTCCGCCTCGACAGGAGCACCGGGATCGGAGGTGCGAGCCACAGTTCAAGGACAAAACTCAACGCGTCTTCGCGGTTTACCCCAGTTCGGAATGATACCCCAGTCCACTCCCAACGCAAATTATCGTGGCGCCACACCCTCAGTCGCTGGTTCGCCACTTGCGTCGCGACCGACCGCGGTTCCTCGTGCTACGACGAACAGCATGGATTTTGGGTCGCAGACCCTACCGGGTGGCTTCCCGAATTCAGCAGCCAATCGTCCGATGGGTGCCCGTGCTCAATCAGGTATCCCCATGCCTGCAAATGGTGCAGCCAACAGTGGTGCAGCCAACAGTGGTGCAGCCAACAGTGTTGCGAAGATGGACTTCGCACCTCCTTCGGTTCGCGGGGCAGCGCCAGTGGCTGCCAGCCCTCAGCAACCGCAATCAATTCTGCCTCCGCCGGCCACTCCGATGCAGATTGGCGATGGTTTTGGATTGAACTCACCTCAACGCTCGTCGCAGGAACTTACCGCAAAGAAAGAAAAGCCGAAGCCCATGACTGCGGCCGAGGCGATGCGGCCCATTACAGAGGAGTCAGCTGTTGCCAAATTGAAACAGGAAGAAATTCCTGCTCCGAAGGCCCAGTCGGATGCCGGACGTTATCGATCTGATCGCGCCGAGGCTGTGGACTCGAATCTTGCCATGCAACGAGCGGCTGTCCGTTTTAGCGACAGTCAGCGTTTTAGTCTGGGTTACGAATTGGAAGCAGTTGGTAGCCAGGGGGTAGAGGCAATCGAACTGTATGGCAGTTTGGACCACGGCAGTACCTGGTCGTTGTGGGGGCAGGATCCCGACCGGAGCAGTCCTTTCGATATTGAAACGCAAGGCGAGGGAGTCTTTGGATTCCGCATTGTCGTCGTGGGTGGAAATGGACTCGCCAGCCCAAGGCCGTTGGCGGGTGAATCCCCAGACATGTTTGTCGTTGTTGACCGCACCCGACCGAGCGTCCGAATCACGGGGGCTCGGTATGGCGAGGGTGACCGAACGGGTGGTTTGGTCATTGGTTATGAATGCAACGATACCAATCCGCTGCGTCGACCCATTATGTTGTCTTTTAGCGGGTCACCCGACGGTCCATGGACCACCATTGCCGCCGGACTGCAGAACACTGGTGAGTATGTTTGGCGTGCAGACCCCAATCTGCCGCGTCAGTTGTACTTGCGGATTGATGGGACGGACGAAGCTGGCAATGTTGGAAGTTACATTCTGGATCAGCCAATCGACACTCAGGGGCTTGCTCCCAGAGCCAGGATTCGCGGTTTTCAGCCGCTGTCAGTGAATCCTGCACAAAGTGATGGTCAGACAGCCTTGCGCAGTGATGACTCTTTCAGTGATGGCTCTTTGAAGTAACGGGAGTTCTTTGGTGCAGGTCGCATCTTGCTTAAGCGGCTGGTATGGTGTCTCGCATGACACTGATTCACGCATTTGAGTTACTTGAAAATCCACCGGAAAAAGTTGCCGACGCGATCGGTGTTTTCGGCAGTGACACCACTCTGCGAACATGGGTCTTTCAACTGCTTTCTTCCGACGGAGACGTCAGCCAGTTCGACGGCGATACGACCTCGTGGTTTGATTTGCGTGATGAGTTGGCAACCGCCTCTCTGTTTGACTTTGGAGGCAAGCGGACCATTTTGGTGCGTAACGCAGACAAATTCGTCAGTGAATTTCGAACCCAGATTGAAGATTATCTGGCAATATCTGGCGGAGCGAGTCGGTTTGTCTTGGATCTGGATTCGCTTGCTGCGAATACTCGAGTCTATAAGTTGTTGTTGAAGCAACACTCACTCGTTGATTGTCGAGCAACTGGGAGTAAGGAGAGCTCGCCCGCTAAGCGGAGGTCCTTTCTGATGGGCTATGTGGCAGCACGGCATCGTGCTCGCTTGACTCAGGGGGCGACCGATAGTTTGGTTGAATTGATTGGTGAGGATATCGGAATGCTCGATACCGAGATAGCGAAGCTCGCGTTGTACTGTGAACCCAATCAAACCATCGGTGAGGATTTGGTCAAAGAGGTTGTTGCCGGGTGGCAAGGCCAAACGGTTTGGCAGATTACCGATGCGATTGCCGCTGGCGACGCGGCCGAGGCCCTTCGGCAATTGGACAAGCTTATGGGTGCGGGCAAACCACCGATCGCTTTCCTTCCACAGATTGCGTGGTCGTTACGACGACTAGGCATGACAACGTCAGCGGTCGAACATTTTGAACGCAGTGGCATGAAGCGAACGTTGGATGAAAACTTGAAGTACGCCGGTTTCAATCGCGGACCGTCTGAGGTCCAGAAGGCCAATCAACAGTTGCAAAGAATGGGCAGGCCTGCAGCAAAGCAACTGCTACCTTGGTTACTGGATGCTGACTTGCGTTTGAAAGGAACACACAGCAATCATGGTCGTGACCGGTTCCTGCTCGAGAATCTCGTGGTTCGTTTATCCAAGGATGCGACCAAAGAAACCGTGCAGGCGTCCAGATAGGGTCTCTTGTCTGTCAGACGCACTGGCTTCGTCGCACCAACTCTGTGCCGAGCCGAAATGTTCGGGTCTCGATTCTCTTGCAGGAATGGGTTTGGTGGACCCACGACTACATGCGATTGCTGGTGCCCTTGGTCAGTGCCATGAAGGCAGATTCGAGATCGATTTCTTCTTCGGAGAAACGTCGCAAGTCGATGCCGTTTTCGATCAGAATCTTGGGAAGATCGCTATACTCCTCAACGCCGCTTTCGAGTACGACACGCATGGCATCGTCGCCGAGTTCGCAAGCTTGAACTTTCGCGTTGGCATCGAGCAGTTCGGCAACCTGTTTCATTTTGTTGCGGTCAGCTGGTTGTATCACCAGCACCGTGTGCTGCCGCACCATGCGAATGATTTCTGCCTTGGTCGCGTTCTGCTTGAGCTCACCTTTGTCAATGATTCCCACCTTGTTGCAGACATCGGCCAGTTCAGGAAGGATATGGCTGCTGACGATGATGGTTTTGCCCATCTCACCCAGTTTCCGCAAGAGATTCCGCATCTCGATGCGAGCACGCGGATCGAGTCCTGAGAGTGGTTCATCGAGCAGGAGTACCTGCGGGTCGTGCAGTAGCGTTCGAGCCAATCCCAGTCGCTGTGTCTGGCCACGCGAAAGTGTGTTTGCAAAGGCGTCCCGTTTGAAGTCCAAGTCGACGACGTCGAGCATCTCGTCGACCCGTTTCCGGCGATCTTGCCCACCAATCCGGTAGGAAGCAGCAAAGAACTCCAGATACTCAACGACCGTCATGTCATCGTAAACACCAAAAAAATCAGGCATGTAACCGACCAAGCGACGGATTTCCTTGGGAGCGGTATGGACGCTGTGATTGCAAACGTAGGCTTCACCCCACGTTGGTTCCAGTAATGTTGCAATGATCCGCATCGTGGTTGTCTTGCCAGCACCGTTGGGGCCAATGAAGCCGAACAGATCACCCGGCTGCAGGTCGAGGTCGATGCCTTTGATTGCGAAGGCATCACCATACTTCTTTGTAAGGTCGACGGTTTTGATCACGTCAGATTTCAGGCGGTAGGAGGAACGATCAAGTTACAGCACACGGGCAGCAAGGGGTTCTGAATGGTCGATGCCATCATTGCTCCGCATTCAGCGTTCAGATCTGCTGGTTACGGGTAGAACGATACGGATCATGGTTAAACTTTCACCTTCGGCAATAATCGGTGACTCTTCAGTGGTGATTGCAAGAGTGGTGAGTTCGTTGGCAACTCTGCCAATTAGAATACAGCGGTCTTCGGAGAGTACGTGGCTCAGGTCAAGGCATGACAGTGGCTCGTCTTGCAACCCCGTGTACCGAGCACCACCGACCGCGTTGTGAAACATCAGCATCTCGGAAACGCGATCCGGAAAGTCAGCGGAAGATGCATCCCACTCTTCGGTTTCGGTGCTGCTTTCCAACGCCGTCTGCCGCGACAACCGCCATCGAAAATTTTTCTGACGAAGTGTGTTAACACGAGCGATCCGACCACCCGATGGAAAACGGGTTGGCAGCAGGTACGCCCAATTTCGATAGACCAGCATTCCGTCCAGAATGTCGACCGGAAGTGGATTGATCAACTCGCCCTGCAACAGTTCACTACCACTGCGTCGCTGCATGCCAGGGTGATTTGCCAATTTTGGTTTGAATCGCAGAAGTGTCGCCAGACACTTGCTGCTCCGTGATGCCAAGGGGACTCCAACAATCGAAGTTGTCAGTGTGTTGGATGGGGACTGGTTGTCGATCTCGTTTTTTGGCTCAGTTCCCAGTTGCAGCTGGATTGTATACGGCGGCATGCGAGCATCTTCGATCGCTATTTGGATTCCCCCAAACGACTCGCCTGGATAGCCAAATGGACTCATCAAAGCTTGCTGAATTGATTCTGTCAGGTTGCTGAGTGTTTTCGATTGCTCGATATTTACATTCAGCAATACGGCATCATGGGAGTAAATGCAGCTTGCCTGAAAACCGCGGCCTACACCCGCCATCGTATCGATGTCGATAATCTCAATACGGTTGCATCGGACGGTGTTGGCTGCTGGTTCACTCGATTTTCCAGTTATGTTGCCCGAGGTAGGCCGAGCCTCGAATGCCAGCACGAGCGATAATGCGATGGTGATCACTGGAAAACTGAGCCAACCCAGAAGCGGGCGTCCCAGAAACCGATTGATCAGCAGGTAATCGAGAGGGCCGATTGCAGCGATCAAGGCCATTAATATCAAGGAGATCATTGAGAAACCAAAACTTCGTTTGATGTCAAACTGATCAAGGGTTGCCCGGAGTTGTCCTGAAAGATCGTTGTACGCCGTGTCACGATTCGTCGCCGTTGAATCTTCTTTCTGTGGGATCAGGATTGTGCCAGTCAGTTGGGTCATCAAATCAAGACGTTCCGGCCACGCAGCGAACATTTCGTTCTCAAGATCAGCAGCGATCGCAGTGATGCGTCCAAATCCAATGTTGTAATCGGCGGCTAACGGTATGCTCACTCGCCGGCTTGTCTTGCCCATGATCAGAATTCTTCCACCCTCTTTGGGCAACCGAATTCCGGTAAAGCTGGTCAATGGAGTTTGGGTGGAAGTGAAGGTTTCCACAGCTGAAGGATCAATCGTCGTTGTTCTGGGTTTGTCAATGCTCAACAGTGACTGTAACCACGGCGCTGCTTCGAAAAGTTCCAGACTGGATTCACCCAGAGTCAGAAATAAATGCCCCCCACCGGTGATCCACTGTTCGATGGCTGTTCGCTGTTCGACCGATAGTGAGCGAAGCAGATCAATGCCGTCCGCATTAATCATCATCATGTCCACACCGTCGTATCCAAGCACTGAGTCAGGCAGGCTGGCGGATTTGGATGGTCGTGAAACCGCAATCAATGCATCTCGGTTCAGTAACTCGTTGGCCCCAATCTTGTCGACTCCCAGTGGATCACCGAGCACCACAATCCAGTGCATGGCGGGCGGGATCATTGCGGGACCGCGCGACGGTGAGCCGCTGATGGGAAACCGGAACGTGGCAATTGTCTCGTCACCGCTCTTCAGGCTCAACGGAACCGCCTCTCCGCCCGGAATGGCGTATCCCCAGCGGTCGGTTCCCAAAGGACCCGCCTGTTCGTACCGCACTTCGACACCGTCTCCATCGCGGGTCTCAAGCGTTTCGACGGGTTGCTGACCGCTGTAGCGGATTCCTGTCCAAGCCCCGACGCGGTAATGGCCTTCGATACCGAAATGGACTTCCGTTGAGGCTTCATCGGCAATGCCCGACAGGCAGGTGGCTGACAGCAACCACACTGTCCAGAACGACACACCGACAGGAAAACGCAATTTGGACATGCAATCTGGGGTGTGGTCTAGGGCTTCTCTGAATTGGGGCATTCACAAACCAAGCGGCTACATCCGGGACAACCGCGGCCATACTTCGCCTGTAAAGCGGCATTCAGGTCGATTTCGGCAACATTCGCGATGGTTGCCAGCCAAGCAATGACATCTGCAAATTCTTCGGCAAGATTTTCGCGATCGTCTCCCCTAAGAGCTGAGGCAAGCTCGCCGATTTCTTCCATCAGCCACATGAAAGTTCCGTCTGTCCCGCGAGCTACATCCTTTTCGTAATACATTTGGCGGATGTGTCGCTGCAGATCCGCAATCGAGAGTTCGTCAGCAGATTCAGCGGATGGCAGCATGGAATTTGGGAAGATTCGCGTGGTTGGAGGTCGGTCAATAATAATCTAGCCAGTGATAAATCACCATTTGTGGTGATCCATCGTTCAACAGCAAGATATCCCGCTGCACGACCGCACGGTAGTCAACTACAGTGTTGAAGTCATTTTGGTTCCGATCTTATTCGCTCATCACGGGCAAATTTCTTGACTGAGTCGTCTCTACCGCAAAATAAACACGTCGAGGGTGTGACTGGAGACCTGCCGGGTGGTCATTTGCACGACGACGCGGCAGCTATGGAAACCGCCGATTCATCCGGTGGGAAAATGTCAGGTGAAGGTTTGTCAGGGTCAAACCACCCCAGTCCTGCCGAGGACCGGGCTGAAATTAGGCATCAATCCAAGAAAAAGTCTGGGGAATTTAAAAAGGCGAGTTTTCACCACTATCCCTTTTATTCGCCGAGATTTTGGCATGGGATGCGCCCGGGCTCTTGGTGGAACTTGCTTCGGCAGGGGCGATTTCGCATCCATCCCTCGCGGTTGCCAATGATTTTTGCGATTTCATTTGCGACTCTGCTCAACACATTGCTGGCCGTTCTTCAGAGCATTATTTTCCGACGCAAATTGGCCGACTCAGAATTTCATGGATCACCCGTCTTTATCGTGGGCCATTGGCGGAGCGGAACGACTCTGTTGCACGAACTGATGGTGCGAGACGAAAGATTGAGCAGCCCCTCAACATTTCAGTGTTTTGCACCCTGTCACTTTCTGGTTTCGGAATGGTTTTTTCGTCGTTTTGCCAGTTGGCTGATACCGGGTAAGCGACCGATGGACAATATGGCGGCGGGCTGGGATCGGCCGCAGGAGGATGAGTTTGCCTTGATGAATCTTGGCCAGCCGTCTCCGTATCGTCGGATCGCGTTTCCCAACGAACCGCCGGTCGATCTGGAATATCTCGATTTCAAAGGTGTACCAGAGAGCAATGTTCAGCAATGGCTTTTCTCGCTGCGATCTTTCCTGCTCAAAGTGAGCGTGGCGACGGGGCGGCCTTTGGTCATCAAGAGCCCCACTCATACCGGGCGTGTGGGATGGCTGGCACGTGAATTTCCCGATGCAAAGTTCATTCATATGACTCGGGATCCTCGAGAACTTTTTCCATCGACCTGTCGCTTGTGGCGCGGGCTGGACGAAGTTCAGGCGTTACAGAATCCCAATCATGAACAGAATGAAGAATACGTGGTTGAGTGTTTTCAGCGGATGTACAAAGCGTTTCATGAGCAACGTGAGTTGATTGACCCTATCCGGCTAATTGATGTCCGCTTTGAAGATCTCACCAGAGATCCGGTAGAAACACTGC
Organism: Rubripirellula sp.; assembly: GCA_028823035.1. Lineage (GTDB taxonomy): Bacteria > Planctomycetota > Planctomycetia > Pirellulales > Pirellulaceae > Rubripirellula. Next base: position 5,130 of record JAPKCI010000029.1, on the reverse strand, counting down.
GAACGATTTACGAGACGCTTAGGCTAAGCGATTTTGAATCTGTGGAACCCACGATTCAGAATTGGGCTGAGTCTGACCACAAAAATTACAGACGCAATCAGCATCAGCTTCCACCAGAAAAGGAAGCGTTGATTCTGGATGCATGGCATGAATATTTTGAAAGTTACGGATACAGGTAAGCGAACCATGAAACGCCCATTTGGTAATCACTTTGTTCTCGTCATGATGTTTGGTCTGCTGGCAGCGATCGGTTGTCGGCAGGCGGAGGTAACCCCTGTCGGCCTGGAAACCCCGGCAGTCGATGATCTCACCGCTTCGGTGGGGCAAACAGAGGACCAAAGCGTCGTGCAGACGCCACAGTTGATTGAGGTGACTGCCGAGCAACTTCTTGCCGCACGACTGCCGCAGGAGGAGGTAGCGGAGGGTTGGATCCGCTTGTTCGATGGACACACCCTGTTTGGCTGGCAAATCGCCGGTCAAGCGAATTGGAGGGTGGAAGACGGCAGTATCGTGGCCGATGCGGGTGACGCCTGTTTGTTGTGTACGTCAGTTCCGTGGCAGGACTACGAGTTGGTGCTGGAATTCAAAGCGGGCAGCACGACCAATAGCGGTGTCTTTCTGCGTACACCACTGCGTCCTGAAAGCCCGGCCGAGGACTGTTATGAAGTCAACATTGCACCCGCTGACAATCCGTTTCCAACCGGTGGGATTGTCCAGCGGAAGAAAGCCGCTGAAGTCGCTTCGGCACCCGATGAGTGGCACACCATGAAAATGGTGATGGATGGGAATCGGTTGCAAGTGTCCGTTGATGGAAAGGGCGTGTGTGACTACACCGATGAGTTGGGCGTTCCGAAGGGAAGGATAGGTTTACAGCACAATTCAGGTCGGATTGAGTTTCGCAACGTTCGCCTGCGACCACTCGGTTTGAAATCATTGCTCGATGCGGAACTCTCCCAGTGGACGAAATACCCCGACATGCCTGGCGAATTCACTGCTACCGAAGAGGGATGGATGCATGTCAAGGGAGGCCGCACGCAGTTGGAGTCAAAAGCGTCGTATGATGATTTTGTGCTACTTGCGGAATACAAATTGCCACTGGCGGAGATGAACTCGGGTATCTTTTTTCGTTGCATTCCCGGCGCTGAAATGATGGGGTACGAATGCCAGTTGAGCAACGAAACCAATGACGGTAATCCATTGTCGCCAGCGGACTGTGGAACCGGTGGGATTTTCCGGCGGCAGGACGCTCGGGTGGTCGCTGGCGAGATCGATCAGTGGGCAACCGCATTGCTGGTTGCCAACGGTCCGTCCATCGCAGCATGGGTCAATGGTGTTCAAGTCAGTGACTGGTTGGACGACCGCAAAAGCGATGAGAACCCGCGACGCGGCCTGCGTTTGGAACCGGGGACGCTCATGATTCAAGGTCATGATCCCGGTACCGATGCCTTGATCAAGCAGTTCAGTATTGTCCAAATCGGAGCGGCCAATTAGCCCGATTGATGACCAATCCGCCTGACTAACATCGTACCCCGCCTGACCAACATCGTACCGATGTGAAGAATGGCTGCTCTCGCCGAAATGCAGCCGGGGAACCGCAGCCGGAATGACCTTGGTTCGTTTCTAGCAACATGTCGTTGGGTTGGAGTTGCAAAAAACGAGGACGTATGAGTTGAGGACCCATCTTCATGATTCAGCCTCAAAGCGGATGATCAGTCATCGGCTGCGGACGCATCTTTGATGACAAATCGGGCGTGCAGTCTGGCGACCTGTTTTGCCAGTCCAGCAGATTCCACGCTTTGAAGTACCTGCTCAAAGTCTTTGTAGGCAGCTGGCGCCTCATCCTTGGGATAGCGACGACAATTGGTCAGGATGTCTGCCGCATCAAATGATGCATCGATCTGCTGTTGATCGAGTTCGCGGATAGCACGACGGCGTCCCAGTCGGCGACCTGCCCCGTGATTGACGCTGTAGCAACTCGCTTCGGCACCGGGTAAACCGACCATCACGCTGGAGCCAGCCTGTGGATTACCGGGCAGCAAAATCGGATGTCCCGTGTTCTTAAACGGGGTGTCTTGCAGGGCCGAATGCCCGGCCGGGAATGCTCGGGTCGCACCTTTGCGATGAACCCAGGTCGGAACACCATTCACCCGTTCCTGACGTGCAATGTTGTGGCTGATGAAATACACCAGTTCGCCTTCGGTCCCTGGAATTACTTCCTGAAAGGCTTCCAGAACGAGGGCATTGATCAGTAAGTGATTGACCGTAGCGAAATTGGCTCCCATCGCCATGTCGTCTAAATAGTTGTCTGCTTCTTTTGTGCCGAGGGGGGCATGAACCAATTGTTTGTCCCCGCCGGGATAGGGAATTCCCCATTCGTCGAATTGTTTTTCCAGAGCTTTGAATTGTCCGGCTGCCAGACGGTGGCCTACTCCCCGAGATCCGCAATGTGAAAGGAAAGCGACTCTTCGGTGCTGTAGACCGAAAGTCGCGGCAATCGACTGGGTTTCACTGTCATCATTGATGTCGACGATCTCACATTCACCGAAGTGATTTCCACCGCCATAGGATCCAAGTTGTTGAATCTTGGTGGTGTAATTTGGAAAGCAATTGTTCCGCTGAAGTTCTTCCAAACGACATCTCAGTGAGTCCATGGAGTCATCGTGGCCAGTATGAAAGGCGTCTTCGCATCGCCGGGCCCAGTGAACTGGCACACCGATTTCCTCGAGCACACGTTGGGTTGCTCCGCACGTCATGACACTGTCGCCCATCTGTTTGGTAACAGGTCGCCCATGGGGCACATGACGGGCACCCTTCCCTACCCCGGTTGGAATGCGACGACTGATGGCCTGAATCAATTCCCTGCGCGTGCGTTTATCGCTGACTGCATCTTCCGAAAGATTGGTCTGCAACAGGCTCATCGAACACTTGATATCGAAACCTACGGGACCTGGGTAAATGTGACTAGGCGATGCCAGCACGCAGCCAATGGGTGCACCATATCCGCAGTGAGCATCGGGGTTGAGGATCACCTCTGACACGCCGGGTGCTTGTCGGCAGTTGATGGCCTGTTGCAAGCACAGATCATCAAATGAGTTGCGTATGACTTCGTTGCCAAACACTTTGACGGGTGAATGGTGATCTCCCGCAGGCAGGATTGCGGTTGCATCACCCGTGGGAATGATCTGGTTCACTGATAAGTTTCGCGAAGGGGTTTTGGCTGCCATTGCCGGAATGGCAATTTCACAGTCAGGAGCCACCGGCGGCTGTTCAGGTTCAGGGAGAAATCAAATGCCTGCTCCGACGACGAGCAGAACGGCGATCGTGCTGCAGGCAATTCCCAGCACAGCGGCCATCAGAGCCAGTGGTAATTGCGTGCTGACATGGTCCATCAAATCACAACCAGTAAACATGGACGACAGGATGGTGGTGTCGGAAATGGGAGAACACTGGTCCCCAAACACGGCTCCTCCCAACACGGCTCCGAAGCAAATGGACACATAGGCCGGATCGGCGTGAATTGACCATGCCAACGGCATTGCGATCGGAAACACAACCGCATAGGTGCCCCAACTCGTGCCGCAAGCAAAGGCAATCAACATGCACAATATTGTGAGTAACCCCGGCAGAGCGATGCGGGGGATGTTGTCACCCACCAGTGTCACCATGTAATCGGCTGTGTGTAGTTCCTTGGAAACAAAGGCAATGGTCACAGCAAGTCCGAGAATAATGGCTCCGATCGTCATCGTTTTGCAACCGTTGAGAAACCCGTCCATGATTTCGCTGAGTCGCATGCCACGACACCAGGCAAGCAGCATTGCCGAAAGCACACACGCCATGAATGCTTCATTGATGAAGCTAATGCCCCACCCGACAGAGGGTATGATCGCAAGCCCGAGTAGTACACCAATCGGCACAAAAAAGTCAGCCAAACTGGGAGCGTAACCGGCCGCTTGGGTAGAAGTTGGGTCAAAATCATCGCCTTGGATTTTCAACATCGGGGATGCGTTATCAGCATCCAGTTTTCCGGTGGATCTGGCACGCTGGCGGGCTGCCGACATTTTTCGACCCATGATGGGCCAGACTTGCAGTGCGGTCAAAAGAGTCATGCCGACGGCAATGAATCCGTAAAAGTTGTATCGTATGCTGGAGAAAAAGAACGCGACGCCGGCTATTTCATCGGGGAAACAGCTTGGAACGGTTCCCACTACCAAAGCGGCGACGAAAGCAGGCCACGCATTAAAGGGCAGGATCGTTGCTACGGGTGAGGCGGTGGAGTCCACCACATACGCGAGTTCCTCGTGCGATACGCGATGCTTGTCGGTGACGGGTTTGACTGCCGTTCCTGCCAAGACCGTACTGACCGTTCCGCCTTGATGGAAAATGCAACCGAGCAACCATCCAAGTAGCATCGATGAACGCGGCCCCTTTGCGATTTTTCCACCGATCACATTGGCGAAATGGAGGGCTCCACCCGTCTTCTCCCAGATGCCCATCAGCCCCCCCAGACACCAAAGGTAGATGAGAAGAATTTGCGCGTAGCTCTCGTTCCCCAACGCCGGCAGGAAAAAGTTGGAGACGAAATTGGCTTCGGCAATGTCACCGGTCTGGTACCACTGGACGAGCCCTGCTGAAACGACGCCCAAAAAAAGCGACACCAAAACTTGCTTGGTAAGGAAGGCCATGCCGATTGCCACTAGCGCGGGAACGAGCGACAAGAAATTGGGATCATCCATGCGGAACCTCGGTGGATTGGCAGTGGCGGTTGGAACTTGTACGGTCTTCTTTCTGCCGCCGCAATCTTAACAGTTATTAATTGCGTTGCAGTTCGATTGCGAATCGAAAGCTGTCCAAGTCAGGAAAACTCATTCACGATTATGCAAATCAGCGAGGAAAACCGTATTCCTTCGGAGATTGGAATACTCCTGTCCCAACAAAGTTGTCACGAGTGGTCCATGCTAAGGCCGCGTATCATGTGAATGTCCATTCGGGCCCTGCAGATTGATTGTTGCGCTGTCCGTCGAGCGATTGCGGGATGGAGGAAAAAAGGCCCCAACCTTTCCGGCAGGTGCAGTGTTCAGGTGCAGTGTTCAGGTGCAGTGTTCAGGTGCAGTGTTCAGGTGCAGTGTTCAG
>JAPKCI010000467.1 GCA_028823035.1 Rubripirellula sp. | reverse complement strand
AGGATTTGCAAACGGTGGGTGACGGTGATGCGACATCGTCCAGAGCATCAGAGCTAACGAAGGATGGAACCTCTGGCAGTTTGGTTGGCAGCCGACTCGGTGATTTTCAGGTCATGCGGAAACTGGGTCGCGGTGGTATGGCAGACGTCTATGCTGCGCGACAGCTTTCGCTTGCCCGCGATGTTGCCTTGAAAATTCTTCGCCCCGACTATGCCCGTGACAAAGATTACATCCATCGGTTTCGCCGCGAAGCTCGTGCGGCGGCCAAGCTGAATCACCAGAATATCGTTCAGGTCTATGAAGTCGGCAATGTGGATTCGGTGTACTACATCGCTCAGGAATTGATCGATGGTGAGAATCTCCGTCAAATACTCGATCGCAAGGGAGTGATCGGATTGGACGAGGCCGTACAGGTATTGGTGGGGGTTGCTTCGGCACTTGAAGTGGCTGCGGATGCCGGTATCACGCATCGCGATATCAAGCCGGAGAACGTGATGCGAAATTTACGCGGTACCATTAAAGTTGCTGATTTCGGACTGGCTAGAATCGGGGCTGATGTCGATGCTACCCAGTCCAATCTGACACAGGTCGGCTTGACACTGGGGACGCCACGTTACATGAGTCCCGAACAGGTGCAGGGAAAAAGTGTTGACATTCGTAGTGATCTCTATTCGCTCGGTGTGACTGCCTATCACTTGTTGTCTGGTAGGCCACCCTTTGAGGCCGAGGACTCGCTGGCTTTGGCGTTGATGCATTTGCACGAAACCCCGGTTCCGCTGGACCGAACACGTGCCCGTCGCAATTCAGACGGGGACCCTGATCTACCTGAATGGCTGATTGCTGTCGTCAGCCGCTTGATGAACAAGTTGCCTCAGGACCGATTTCAGTCACCAAGTGAGTTGCTGGACGGCATTCGCAATGAAGCTGCGGTTTCGAATCTGGGTGGGATAGGTGTGGGGACGGCTGCCGCAACCATTCGTCTGCAGCGTGCAACCCATCAAATGCGAAAACTGCCAATGAAGCGGGCATTGTCGATCACTGCGGCAATTTTGTTGCCGATCGCCTGCTGCGGTATTGCTTGGTGGTTCGCCGCTGCAAGAAAACCAAAAACGGTCAACGGATTGTTGAGTCCTGAGGTCGTGACCAAAGCCGAATCCGTCGATCAACAATTCATCATGGCGATGTACCGCAACGACGAAGCTGCGTGGCGGTCCGTCATGGAATTCTATCCCATCGAAAATAATGCCACCAACGCGGCGTACCATGCAAAGGCCACTTGGCAACTGGCAAGGCTTTTCATTAACGATGGAAGGCTCAGGGAGGCCGAGAAACTTGTCAATGTGTTGCTTCAGCAAGCCAATGTGGATCAGGTCTATCAGGTGCTTGCCTTGGCACAGCGATGCCAGGTGCTGGCTAAGTTGGAGCGTTCCGAAGAGTTCGCTAGCGCCAGACGCCAGTTTCAGACCATGTACAACGAATTGAAGGCGAATAATCCAGAGGCTGAGCGACTGATCGACCAAACGCTGCCGGGGGAAATGCGGTTGACGCTCGGAATAGATGACTCGTGACTCGTGGGATCAAGCTGGAGTGGTTTTTGAACTCAAAAGATCTCCCGCTGACATCTGGTTCTGGCTCTCGTCCGAGAAAACGCCCTCGCCATGGGGAGCGTGTGAAATTGCGTCCTTCGCAAGATTTTGCCATCAAAACAGGTCGAAAATATTTCCGGACGGATTACGGCGACGCTTGCTAGGCGGTCCTTTTTTCGGTGAATTGGCGGTGGGGATGGCAAAAGCTGCGAGGAACCAATCCAATTCAGTCACTTTCGGTGGCAGGCCACAGAACTAACGAAATTCGCAAATTGCGTCTGACCGGAACTTGAACTATCGTCTTATGCCGGTGATTGCCGCGTTTTATCCACTGCCTTGAACCCCGTCTGACAGTCATGATCATCTTTGCCTCATGGGTTGCTTTTATCTTGTTGTCGATCATTGCGATTCCAGTCGCGTCCCTACTGGATAGACGAAGGCTTCAGGCAGATTTGCTTGCTGCTGAGACCGAGCGATCGCAGGATGAGTCTGCTAGCGAGGCGTTTGCTGAGGATGAGGCTGAGGATGAGGCGTTTGCTGAGGCTGAGGCGACCTCCTCAGACTTTCTGATCGACCCAGATGGAGTCGAATCACGGGTGGCAGATATTCTAGATGGTCTAGGCGGTGACGATATGGTCGCCCAATTCCCCGATCTTGATTTGGCTTATTTGGCTGCCGCTTACCCCGGGGGACCCGCAGAACATGGATCGGCAAATTTGACGTTGCTAAAAGCAGGCGTGCAGTCCAGTGTCCGGAAAAGCTGGCTCCTCGGTCGACTCTCGTCGTACTGGCTGGTCAAAGGTGACGCCGACAAGGCATTTCAAGCCGGTGTTCAGTCACTGTTGGCCGCAAGCGATACTGGGGCAGAAGAAGTTGCGGTCACGATCAATTTTTTGCAGCCCGTCTTTGCCGGTGCGAAGCAGAAGGATTTGGCAACCAAACTGGAAACCATGCAGTCGGTGTCTGATGGGCCAGTGGATGCAAAGCAAATCAAGAAACTGGTCAAGAAGATGGGCAACCGCAAAAGCAAGGCTGCCGTGCTAGAAGCCGCGGAACTGCTGTTCGACAAGGGCTTGTAGGAAGGTGAACCGTCAACGCCGGTCTTTTCTCGGCAACGAGCAAACACTGACCAACACAAACACTGACCAACACAAACACT
>JAPKCI010000028.1 GCA_028823035.1 Rubripirellula sp. | reverse complement strand
AAGATCCTGGATTCAAGTCACGCTTCAAGATCCTGGATTCAAGTCACGCTTCAAGATCCTGGATTCAAGTCACGCTTCAAGCGCCAGCCTGTCGGCTGATCTGGACGGGCAATCAGAATGGACTCCGCGTCCACCCCGCCCACTGATCCTGTTCAGTGGAAAGATCTTCCCGGTCCAATTGATCAAACCGTTACTTGTCGTCATCCAGGCGAATGCGGATATTTTTGAATTCCGTCCACATCGGTTTTCCGGCATGCAACTGCAACGCAAGTATTCCCTCGCTGAGTGCCAACTCGGGATGGTTGTCCGTGAAATCAAGAATCAGTTTGCCATTGAGAAAATGCTGGATCTGGTTCCCTTTGGCAATGATGACGACATCGTTCCATTCATCAACTTTCATCAATTTCTTGAAGCCAGCAGCATCAATTAAACGTTGTGGCTCAAGCTTCTTGCCATCCGCATCCCAAGTCGCTGTTTCCCCAACCAGGCAGATTCGTCCGCGTTTTCCCTTTTCATCGTAAATGAATCCTGGCACGCTTGGCAAAGTGTCCTCATTCCGAATTTCATGCTGGTAACCCTTGACGACCCATTTATTACCCACGCCTTTCCCTTCTGGAAGTTGCATCGAGCGATACTGAATACCTGAGTTGTTGTTGGCAGTACAGCGAAACGAGAGACGCAATTCGAAATCTTTCAGTTTGCCGCCTTGCCAGATAAGGAATGTATTTCCCTTGGCCGGCTTGTCGGCTGTGGTTTCACCATGAATCACTCCATCGCGCACAGACCATAAACGCGGATCACCGTCCCATCCGGATAAATCCTTCCCATTGAAGATCACCTGCATATCAGAAGGCTCTGGATTTGCGGTCTCCTCAGCCAGGCCATGACTGGAAACACCAGCGACCGTGGCAAGAAACAGAACAAGCAGGGAAGCAATACGAACCATCTACTGGATCTCCGAATTCATGGTGGGAAAGGGAAAATTCTTAAGCGAACAGAAGTATGACTCAACGCCCAGTAAAACTCAAACTGCGTCGTCGCGAACTATTTCAAACCAAGCACATCAGCACCTTGCCGAAAAATGACATCCACTGGGATACCTTTTTTGGTCAACAAATCAAGTTCCGACTGCAATTGGGGACCAATCACGCCTTTTTCCTGCACTAACTGGTTTGCTCCGGCGTAATCGCCATCGCCTTGCAGTTGTAGCAGCAGCGATGACAAATCCCTCGTGGCCTCACGAAATCGATCGACGTTGACGCGATAACGTCCATTCTTTTGACGTTCGAACGCACCCGCATCACGAAAGAAGTTAAAGCGAATCATATTCGCTTTCCCGTGAGCACTCGATGCACCAAATCGGACGCTACGAAAAATGCCGGCCATGAAGGTCACATAGTAATCTCGCAAATCCGTCTTTAGCTCTCCCCGCTCATGCAGCTGATTGATCATGTGCAGTCCCAGAATATCTGCTTTACCTTCCTCAATCGCTCCCGCATGCTCTTTCAATACGGTGCGGACCGAACCGCGTCCATTGATCGTATTCTTGATGCCCAGTCCATGCGCGACTTCATGAAACATGGTGTTGCTGAAAAAAGCATCAAAGGTCACATGCTTACGTTGGTCCTCCACAATCAATTGATCCGCAATGGGGATCAAGATTTTGTCAAACTTGGCACGCATGGCGTTCTTCAACTGTAGACGTCGGGTCCCCTTTTTAAGCTGCACTTGCTCATCATTGGGCAAATTGATCGCGATCGTCTTCGAACCGGCATTGCAATCACCTGCATAGTAAATCACATCGTAGGCGTTCAGTTCCGTATCGGTCCCCGGCTCTTCCTGCTTGTACTTGTCTGGCACCGGCAACGTTGACTGAAGATCAGGCAGAAACTTTGAATACTTTGCCAACCTGGCGCTCCACGCCTTATCCTTGACAAGCACGAAACACTCGTGGGCCGTCTTGTAGCCATACAATTTGTCCTCGTAGTTCTCAATCGGACCGATCACCACATCAATGGTGTTGTCATGCATGTCCAACCACGCGAGATCACTGGGCTGATAATCATCGGTCAGAAAAGCATCTGCCCGGAGCATCAGGTAGCGTCGAAATCCTATGTCCTCTGCCAGAGAAGCAGCTTGACGCAATAGCTCCGCAGCCCGTTGCATCGGTTGCTTGAACTGCTCCCGGTACGGTACGACCTTCAGCTTGCCATCAGCGTCGCGACGCAGGAACGTATAGAGACTGTCTTTGCCGATCAAGTTGGCCGCTTCAAATTCCGCTTTCGTCATATCTGCCGGATAAAAATTGGCGCCCATCGGTTTCTCACCCACCCCGTCTACAAACGGGCTGTTGCCCTTCAAACGGTCCCAGGGACCGTAATTGATTTTTGCAAAACGACGAACCTGTGGTTCTTTGAGCGAAGCAAGGAACTGTTTTCGTTGGCCGTAAGCCTCGTACCAAAAACAGTTGTCCATGATCTTCCCCGCTTCCATCAACAACGGAAGCATTTGCTGTTGCTTGGCCGTCAATTGACTGAGGTCCGTCGTCAAGTCAACAATCGCGTACTGGTCTATCGCCGCGGCAATGCCCGACTTCTGCTGACCGTAAACCAAGCCCTGCGCTGGCGCGAAGAGGAACAGCCCAAGGCCAACAAAGTTAACAATCCGATTCTGCATGTCTTTTTTCACTTGGCACAAATGGTTTCGGAGAGGACCCCTCATCACGGGAGTCGCAGATCTAACGCTCGCTGATCGCATGCCTCAACAGGCACACCGATTTCTGTCCATCAATTTTACCCGATCCACCCAGATTATTCACGCTCCCTCAAATGCCGATAGCCAGCCTTGAAATAACGTCACCTGTAGCGAAACAGAACACTTGTTCAATCATGAGGCGGCCACATGGAAATCCAGCCTCCACCCGATTCGCCATTCACAAGCAAATACCGGGCTGCTCAATCAAACCACACGTTTGGCACGAAGTCTGCTCTGTCATTCTCTTCTTCTCCAAACAGGACTTCTCGAAGGAAATGAACTCATGAGATACGCAAAACCAGTCTGGCTTGTGGTCCTTGCAATCGGATGGACCGCCTCCATTCAAGTCAACGCCGAGGATTCAGTTGTCGATCTGTTCGAGGCAGTTGACCGAGGTGACGTGAATGTTCGATTCATACCTCTGAACGCAGATCGGGCCAACGTCGTGATCACCAACCAAACCAATCAACCTTTGCAGTTACGACTGCCCGAGGCTATCGCTGCCGTGCCGATATTGGGCCAGTTCGGTCAAAACCAGAATCCTAATCAAAACCAGAATCAGGGTGGCGGAGCATCGCAAAGCGTTGGCGGTGGATTCAACAAGGGAAATGGCCAAGGGTTGGGAAATGGCCAGAATGGATTTGGCATGGGTGTGATGCGCGTAGCCCCTGGAAAAACTCGAAAATTGCAAGCCAATACGGTCTGCCTTGAACACGGAAAACCAGATCCGAAACCCAACATTGCCTACCGGATGATTCCCATCGAATCGTATACCGACGATCCAACTGTCATTCAAGTTTGCCAACAACTGGGTTCAGGAAAAATTCCCCAGCAAGTTGCACAGGCAATCGTCTGGCACCGCGCCAACGGACTGCCTTGGAATCAGCTTGCTGATCTCAACCGCATGCAATCACTCTATCGAGGCAACATCAAGTACTTTCGCCCAAAGGATTTGACCAGCGCCAAATCCTATGTCAATCGAAACCCAAACCACTATTACCCGGCATACGATCTTCCCAAGACCTCGGCGGGTGCATTTGCATCCGCATACTCCAGTGGCTCAAGCTACAGCATGCAGCGTGGCGACAGCTCTGGTCTGTCTGGTCGCTCAAGAAATCAGTCGACCTGCAGATGACTGAAAAGGAATCCGTAAAGATCGACGCTTTGCTCGATCTGTTCATTTAATGAATTACCGCTGCCATGTCCTGCATTGGCACTGGTGCGAAGCAGGATTGGTGATGAAGCGGCTGTTGCCTCCTGTAGTCGAGCAGTCATTTTCCGCGACTGCATGGGGTCAACCCTTGGATCGTTCTCGCCCGTCATGAACAAAACCGCAGGATATTTCACTCCATCCTTGACGTTATGATAGGGCGAATAGCGATGCAATGCATGAAACTGATCCCTGTTTTTTACGGTCCCAAACTCGGTTACGTTGAACGCACCATTCGGAGACAACTCCACACGTAGCATGTCGTAAATGCCAACCAAGGCCACAACGGCTTTGACCAGATGCGGATGCTGGGTCAAAGTGGCTCCCATCAATAATCCGCCATTACTTCCACCCAGAATGGCTGTTCGCTGAGGCGTTGTATAACCACTTGTGGTCATGTATTTGACGCAAGCGGAAAAATCATCGAATACATTTTGTTTGTTGGTCAGGTTTCCCTCCAAGTGCCACTGCTCACCGTACTCTCCACCTCCGCGGATATTGGCCACCACGTAAATGACTTTGTGATCCATCAGAATCCGATTCAGAGGTTTGAATCGCGGTTCCAGATTGACACCATAGCCACCATACCCATAAACCACGCAGGCATTGCTGCCATCTTCCGTAACCCCAGGGGGAAGAATGATGTTGAGTGGTATTTTCGTACCATCAACTGACTTGGTAAATCTACGGATCACCCTTGCACCATCCATCGTTGTTGCTGACAGGTTGGCAATCTGTGTTTTGCTGGTTTTCTCTGTTCGCGCATCATATTGGAAGTAAGCATCAGGCTGTGTGTAGGAAGTATTACCGAACAGCACGGACTGCTTATCCATCGCTTGCAAGCCGTGAACCGCCGCCACCTTCAACTGACTTGGCGCGGGCAAGGCGTGCCCTTGGTAGTCAAAGCATCGCAACTCACTGGGTCCTCCCAACTGATAGACCACATAAAGCCGATCCGCCATCGGCAGAATGGTTGTTTCGCCCCAAAACGCGACCCCACTTGTAACGATAGTGTCCTCGCCCTCAGGAATCACAACGCGCGAGCTTTGTACATCCAGCGTCTTGATCGGAACGCGAACAATCTTTCCCTTGGGAGCACCGGTTAACGTGACCACCAGCAAATCATTCCGTGTGCTGAAAACCGCTTGTTTGACACCATCACCAAACTGGCTGAACTGTCGCCACTGTCCCGCAGTATTTCGCAAATGATGTGCAAACTCGCCCCCATCTCCCTTCTGCACGGTTGCCAGCAGGTTACCGGTGCTGTCATCCATCACCAGTTGGATTTCAGAGATTTGTGGAAACCCCTGTCCCAACTCATAGCTGTCGACACCAACAGGCTGCCCCAATTGATGACGATAAACATGTTGGTACACGTTTTGGTCATCAGGGTTCTCTGGCGCGACTTTGAAGTGTCTGGTGTAATAGAAACCTGAACTGTCGGGGAACCAGGCAAGGGAACCACCAGCTGTTCCACTATTCACATACGCGATACTATCACCAGCAATCGCCTTACCAGTTTCAACATCGTAAAGAGTCAGGTTGCCAATCTCGCTGCCACCACTCGACATGGAAACGGCCAGCCATTTTCCGTTGGCAGACACCTTATACCAATCAATGGAAGTGGTGCCGGATGAGTCAATTTCATTGGGGTCAACGATGACGCGAGCATCAGCGACATCATTCACCGAGTCCATAACGACGATAAATGACTGTTGACGAGGCGGTTCACGCTTGATGGCAAAGCACTTTCCACCGCGCAACGCGATGCTGCCGTAACCCACAGTCTTGGCACGGAGAATCTGGGTAATCTGCTTTCGTAGCTTCGGGACACCAGGCAGGGAATCTAGAATCGTGCGTGCATAGCTGTTCTGCGTTTTACTCCACTGTTGAACCGCCGGATTTTGACCTTCTTCCAACCATCGAAAATTCTCGCTGACTGTCGTCCCATGATACTCATCTGTGACGCGTTGCTTCTCCGTTGCTGGATAGGCATCCAGCTTTACCTGTGCATGAACGCGGATTGAATTATCCGTCAAGCTCAGCCAAAGAGTGAATAAAATGATGAAGGAAAAACGCAGTCCCATGATGTTCTCCTGGGCAGGTTCGTTCGTCGCGGATCCCGCCGGCCCGCTGGCAGAGGAATGCCCAACCAATGGGCAACGGTGGGCATTCTAACCCTTTTCTCGCGACCAAAATCCAAGAACATCGGAAAGGTCCATTCGCACCAGCCTCGTCGTCGCGGTGGTAGGCGATGACGCAGCGTGAGGCAATCAGCGAGTGGCAGGAATCCGAGACCCGAAACTGCCTGAAAGCAGCATGCCAGAGATTTTCAGCTGGGCGATGCGAAGATCTTCTTCCGCATCCAGATGCGCAATCTGAGTATTGGCATAAGTCCGCTGAACGATGAGAAGACTATTGAAGCTGACTTGCCCAAGCTCATAGGACTTGCGTGTCAGTTCCAGCGTTTCGGCAACCTTGGGCAGGATCCGTTCTTCATAACGACGCACTTCCTCTTTTGCGTTGCCGTACTGTTCGAATACCGGCGTCAATCGCTGCTTGAGTTCCAATTCCACTTGACTCAAGGCATGCTGAGCAGCGTTAAGTTGATACCGGGCTTCACGAATCGCACCTTCGTTTTTGTTCCACAGGGGCAAGGGAAGGGCAACCGTGATCGCGCCATCAGGATCACCGCCAATTCCATTGTCACGCCAATTGATCAACCCTTGAATAGTGACGTTGGGCTTGGCCTCGATTTGCTGGCGTCTGAGATTGCAACGAGCCCGCTCTATTTCTGAAAAAACCGCAGCAACTTCAGGGCTACCGGTACGCAGTTCTTGCAAAGACTGCTCAAACTGCAAATCCTCGCCAGAGGCTGTAAGGTCACCCGCGAGCGGTTGGATGGCGAGCGAAGCTTGGCCAGTCACGGCAGCGAGTTCCCGCCAGACGGCCATCTGGTGATTCTCAGCATTCTGCAACAATATCCCGGCTGACTCTACTTCAATCTCAGCTTGCAATAATTCGGCACGACCAATCTCGCCAACACTCAACAACTCCTTCGAGACCTCAAGACCCTGGAGTCCGATTTTCATTAGTTGTTGTGAGAGTTTTACCTGGCGGGCTGCGCGTAAAGCACGGACGTAGGCAATCCTCACATCAGTGATTACACGTTGCCGTTGGGCTGCCCAAGCCTGCTCAAGTGCTGCTACTTCGTGCATGACAATCGAACGGTTCAGCTGAAGCTTCTGGCCGCGGACCATTTCCTGACGCACCATGATTCCGTACTGCTCAGCCAGGCCCTCACTGCCCAACTGCTGAAAGTCCATCCCTATCTCCGGGTTCGGTCGAAGACCAACCTGGTAAGCCCGTCCACGGGCAGCGGAAATCTGTGCATTGGCGCGAAGTATCGACGGGTTGGATTTCGACGCAAGGTCTTCCAACACTTCGACAGTCAACCCTTGGACTGGCTCAGGTGCCACACTACCCGGCGCTACCACAATATCTTTTGGACCTTCAACAAGAAAGCGATGGATCGTTCCACTCCGTTTCAGGGGAGCAGCCAAAGGCTTGGCCGCAACCTGAACCGCCGACTGCGGCAGATCGACAATCAACGCTCCGCGACTCGCCGAGCGTCTGGTTTGCTGACCCAGAACCCGACCATGCAACGCCATCGTGGCAAAGATGACGAGAACCAGCATCAGGTTGGTTCCAGCTGAATCTTCAAGCCTTAAACGCATGGACGACCCCTGGTCAAATCAGTTGCACAATGATGGGCACACAGCGTGCGCACTCGTTCAAGATCGGTTCAAGACGGCAAGTAACTTGAGAAATGGCTAGATTAGACTGCGGTAATCTTCACAGTTGGCTGATGGAACAACTGCATATTTGCAGACACTAACGCCCAGAATGACTATCATGGATTTTGACCCGCGATTTCATTCCCTCAAGCAACTTCCCCATGCAACGAAAAATTCTGCCTTGGCTCCCTGTATTGCTAGCTTTTTATTGCCACTTGATTTCAGATGCGTCCAGCACCATCGCCCAACAGAATCAAAAAGCCGAATCCAGCAAACAGAACCGACCGAACATTCTTTGGCTGTTCGCTGAAGACACTTCGCCATGGATAGGTTGCTACGGAGACCCAATCAATCAGGGAGCTACGCCCAACATCGATTCACTGGCATCGCGTGGCATTCTTTTCTCACGTGCATTCGTGCCAGCACCCGTCTGTTCAGCTTGCCGATCGGCCTTGATGGGCGGTCAGAACCAGATCCGCTTTAACGCGCACGAGCACCGATCGTCTCGCGGGCCCGCCAAACTGAATTTACCTGCCAGCATCAAACTACTGCCACAACTGGTACAGGAAAACGGCTACTTCACGTTCAATCTTGGCAAAACCGACTACAACTTTGTCTGGGATGAACCAGCAACGTATTCGCTAATGAAGAATTCACGAGGTGAGGTACCTTGGAAAACACTGCAGGAAAACCAGCCATTCTTTGGGCAGATCCAAACAGCAGGGGGCAAGAACAACACAACCAAATTCCCAGCGGATCGCAAAGTTGATCCATCAACTGTGACTGTACCTCCTGACTACCCTCAGAACGATATGTACCGAACGGTGGTAGCTCAGCATTACGATGCGATCCGCAAAGATGACGACTTCATTGGTCAGGTACTCAAGGGGCTCAAGGATTCCGGCCTCGCGGACAACACCATCGTTGTCTACCTCGGTGATCACGGAGCAAACAATTTGGTACGTCATAAACAGATGCCAACCGAGGGAGGCTTGCATGTCCCCTTTATCATGGCTGGCCCAGCACCCTACGTACCCGCCAGTTCTGTTCGAGATGACTTGGTCAATCTATTGGACTTGTCGGCAACGACCCTTGCTTGGGCAGGAGTCCCAATTCCCGACTGGTATGAAGGCCAGAATCTGTTTGACCAAAAACTGATTCCGCGCAGTTCGGTCTTCGCGGCAAAGGATCGTCTCGATCATACCATTGACCGGGTGCGCACGGTCCGCACCCATCAGTATCGTTACACTCGCAATTTCAAGACCGACAGAATCTTTCTGCAACCTCAGTACCGTGACTCGAAAGATTACGTTCTCAACCTGAGGCAACTGTATGCCGACGGAACACTACCAGCCAAGTTGACAGAAATCTATTTTGGCGAACGGCCTGCTGAGGAACTGTACGATGTGATTTCGGATCCGAGCCAATTGAACAATTTGGCTACCGACGCAACGCATTCAAAGATACTGGAACAGCATCGCTTACTGCTCGACAAGTGGATTGCGAAAGGCGATGCTGGCGTTGGTGAAGAGTCCGATGAGGAAATGGCCTATCAAGCTCAAGATCACAAGTGGGGTCGGGCGGTCAACCCCGAGTACGAAGCGGTCCGCGCGGACAGTGACGGCGATGGCCTCTCTGATGCTTGGGAGAAGATCAATGGCCGCAATCCAATGGATGGCAAATTGTTATTCACGTTTGACTGCGGTGGCTGGCAAACAGAAGGCTGGGCGGGGTCGCCCGGACTGGGCAACATCGCTGGTCGACAGGGTTACCTCGATTTCTACCTCGACGGCGGAGACGCCAGTCTGGTTCGCGAGGACTTGAAATTGTCGGCCAACAAAAATCGAGGCTATTTCACCGTTGTCGCTCGGGCCGATCATGATATCAGCGTTGAATTCATGGCAACCAACGCAACCCAGAACACACTCAAGCCCATCGTCCGCTTCGACATCCAGGCCAACCGGGATTGGTCCACCCTTTCCATCCCATTGCCAGAAAATGGTGCCTGGCAAGGTTTGATCAAATCACTGGAACTAAAAATCAAAGGTCCATCCGGGACGCTAGTCGAATTCGACTCGATCTCGATCCCGTGAGCTGACGTCTCTCGTGTGAAGAGCGAAAACCACGCCCCACAGACCCAAGCAGCTGAGCTTGGTGTTCTGATTGGCTGACCGTTTTGTCACACCCCCACAGACGTGGATCGCACATCACTCTGGCGGGCGACTCGAATCTAAACGTCGCAAGAATCATTGAAAGGCTGCTTTTTGGGCGAATTTTCCAGCCTAATGTGCTGATACATTCTGTCACAAAGGACTGGCCCTCAGGCAAGTTAATCACTGTTTCCGCCCAATCTTGAATCAAGGGCTATCTAGATCGTAAAACGAGCGCATACTTCCGAACCGCTAAAGGGTGGTAAGAATAAGATTCCTGATTACCCTGAGTGCCGTTTGGAACCCTCATCGTCAACCCGCGGAACAACAATCACTGTCTCGCGTGTCCAGCGGACGCCTGATCGCTGCACTACTGGGCTGTTTGCTGGCTGCACAGCTCCAGCAAGTGACTGCTGTCGCTCAAAACGGGAATCAGCCAACTGACAAGACCCCGCTGCAGCAGGGTGATTCTGTGGGTGTGTTCTATGTCACTAAGGTCGCTGGAGCCACCAATGATGGTGTCGCGCCGGGTGAGCAACTCTGTTACCGCTGTCGGTACGGATCCAGTCCGATAATAATGGTGTTTGCAAGACGAACGGGGGGGCGTGTCACAGAGTTGGTCAGACGAATCGATATGGCTGTTTCCTCAAACCGACGCCGCCGCCTTAAGGGTTTGGTAACCATCATGGGAGAGAACTCTTATGACGTCAAAAAAGCTGCTGGAAAAGTAGCGACTGCCGCTGAAGTCACACATGTTCCTGTGGTGGTGGCGAAAGAGCTTCAAACCGGTCCGCTCAACTACAAACTACCAGCTGATGCTGAGGTGACCGTCGTCGTGGCAAAGGACAGCCAGGTCGTCAATACGCACACCTTTACATCCGAAAAGGTCGATGTGGCCGCAGTCATGAACGACATTGAACGGATTCTCAAATAAGCATCGCATCATTGGAAACGACTCGGTAAACCGGCTTCCTATGGAAGTCGGTTTTTTCGTTGCTAGATTTCCCATCTTTCCCGCATCCCAACTACGCCAATACCGGGACATGACGTAGGCCTTCAATGAGGGTCCACCTCTGTATCACCTTGGCTTGATCACCTTGGCTTGTTCATATCACCACTTAGAAAGCCGCCGATGGTGTGACCTCAGCGAAACGGGCATCGCGTGCTGGACTTCGTCTGGAGAGCGTCATTGAAAAAGTTGACTCACCCATCCTTGAAGAAATCGTCCAGATTTTCAAATCCGTCAAATTGCAATTGAACAACAAGACCCAGTTGACCAAAGCAGCGGATCGAATTGCCGCTCTTGGATAGGAATTCGCTCAATCCAATGATGCTGACCTCAGCCGTTTGGATCGTTTCATTTCCGGCCCAAACCGTTACAAATAGCGATAGAATGGTCCACCGGCAAACACATCTGCATGGCTTCGGCTCCGCCACACGAACTCGGGATTCGGGTTCATGATCAGCAAAGCCAAGCGAGGACCAGCAAAGCCAAGCGGGGATAGCATGGTGTTCAGGCCGACTGGAACATGACGGCACCCGGGGGTATCTGAAAACGACATTTCAGGGAACTCAAGGCAGGTCGCAACACGGGATCCTGATCACCCGACCGACAAGAGAGGCTGATCTTGCTACATTACCTGAGTTTGCTTGCCGCCACCTCCACCCCGTAACCCAACTGACGCAGCGGATGCAAGATTCAATTTCGCATCGTTGGGCAAAGCACGTCACACAATACTGGTGGGTCATACTCACTGCCTGGTTGCTTGCAGCCATCATGATCCGCTTCATCGCTCCTGCATGGAATGATGTCGCGTACGACGGTGACTTCGAATACCTGCCAGCCAAAATGAGCAGTGTCGCTGGTGGTCAATTGCTGGACCAGGCTTTTCCTGACGAGAGAAGCCGCAGTCAAATCGTTCTGGTGCTGGGGCGCGAAGATAGCAAACTGACCAAGCGTGACGAGATCGTTGGTCTCGATTTACTCCGACGCTTGTACCATCGACTGGGCGAGGTGAGTTGGCAACGAGCTATTGAATATGGCTATACGGGGGGACCAACCAAGGACAACACCAAGTCAGCTCAGTGGATCAAACTAGCCCGTGAAGCCTTTGATCATTCCATTACTGTTGATGAATCGTTTTATGAACGCATCGCAGACGAAGTTCCTGCCAATGCACCACAACTGCAAGAACCAAGAATGGCGATCGCCTATTGGGATCGTGGTAAATTGCTTGAGGAGTTGGAGGAACCCGAAGAGGATGTAGGGCGCGACTTTGAGGCAGCTCTTATCTTTGTGCCGGACTTGCCAAAGCTTGCAGTACCGATCGCGGAACGCGATCTCACAGGCTGGACATCACTGCTCGATATTTTTGGCTGGGATGACCAATTGATTGGTGCCAGTCTGAAACAGGACAACGCACAACTTGCTGTGCTGCAACTTTCATCTGAGCTTGCCGCAACTGGCAATATTCAGACAGTCGAAGTCGTGCGTGAATTGCTGGAAGACGTCCGCGGCTACAGCATGCAGTACACCAAGCCCGGCCTTCAGCTAATGATGACAGGTTCCGCAGCCATCGGTGGCGAAACTCTGCTGGCAGCCCGCGACGCCATTCGTTACACCGAGTGGATCACAGTCGCGATGATCCTGATCATCCTCGCTATCGTCTATCGGGCACCCTTGCTGGTCGCCGTCCCCATGCTATCGATTGGCGTCGCCGTCGTCGTCTCAACCTCGCTCGTGACGCTGCTGGCCAAGTGGTCAACCGATGGAACGATTCCGGCACTCGACCTGAGAATCTTCACGACCAGTCGCATCTTTGTGGTAGTCATTCTGTTTGGTGCCGGCACCGATTACTGTTTGTTTTTGATCGCGAGACTCCGGGAAGAAGCTGCCAAAGCACCTTGGGACGAAGCTTGCACCAATGCACTATCGGGGGTGATGGGGGCACTGACCGGAAGCGCCATGACAACCGTGGTTGGCCTGGGCATGCTGTGGATCGCGAGCTTTGGCAAGTTTCACTACACGGGTCCCATCATCGCGATCTGTCTGCTTGTCGGTCTGCTGGTTTGCACCACACTGACGCCAGCCTTACTGCGAGCAATCGGACCGATAGTGTTTTGGCCAACACCGGTGAAACTGGATAACACAGCGCCGCTGACTCTGTATGGCAATGCCAACCTGGAATCGCGATCTTCCACCGAAAATCTATGGAATTGGATCGCACTGATGCTGACCAGACATCCCGTGACCACACAGATGCTGGGAATTGGACTGCTCTTGATTCCAGGTGCTTATGGGCTCTGGAACGAAAACAACGTGACCTACAACTTCAGTGGGCAACTGAATCATTCTGCACCCAGTCGTCAGGGATTGCGTCTGCTGGCTCGCGACTTTGACATCGGCCAGATTAATCCTGTCACTGTACTACTGGTGCAACCAGAAGATGTGCCCCGAAAAGACCTGGAAAAGCAAATCAAGACGCTCGCCGAAAAGCTGTACACCGTGAACGGCGTATCAACAGTCCGGACGGTTGATGATCCCCTGGGTGATTTCCCGCCTGACAGAGACATGGGTTTGTTGAATCGTGATTCGTGGCGGCGGCGGGCCTTGCGCAGTCATCGTATTGCGCAACAATACTTCTTTTCTCCACTGCCAGCGTTCGAAAATCGCATGGCCCGACTGGATGTCACGATTGACGGGGACCCGTTTGCAGTGGACACAGCACTGATCGTAAGTGACATCGATCAGTTTCTGCATCAACAGGTTGCGGACCCGGAATCCGACTGGGCTGAGTCCAGCATTGTGTTAACTGGTACTACACCATCCATCATCGATCTGCGGACAGTAACCTTACGCGACAATCGGCGCATTAAAATCGCTGTCGTGATTGCAGTCTTCTCGGTTCTTCTGCTTGTAATTCGCAGGCTTGGCCTGTGTCTTTACCTGATCGCAACCGTTCTGATCAGCTATTACGCAACACTCGGACTGACGCTAATGTTCTTCAAGCTTGCGTACGGCAACGACTTCGTTGGACTGGATTGGAAGTTGCCGCTATTTCTGTTTGTGATCCTCGTTGCAGTGGGCCAGGATTACAACGTTTACCTCGTGACAAGAATCGTCGAGGAACAGAAGAACTTTGGCAGGATCTCAGCTCTGCGTCGGGCGATTTCACGCACAGGTGGAATCATCACCGCCTGTGGGCTCGTGATGGCGGCAACGTTTTTCAGTATGACTGCATCGTCTTGGTTTCCGAGCGTTGCCAGTTGGTTCGGCTTTGCAAGCGATGCCAACAGCACCTCGTTGCGCGGTATCACAGAACTCGGTTTTGCCTTAGGGCTGGGGGTATTGATCGATACCTTTTACGTCCGCGCGATCCTCGTTCCCAGTTTTGTAGCGACCCTTAGCCGCTTTTCCCGCCGCGAGTCGGCAGCCAAAAAGACAGCCGACTAGCCGATCAACAGATTTTGCCAGCACAATGGCTTAATCACCCACACCGATATCATCATCCAGGGAATCTAGAATCAGCTTCAGTTCCTTTTCCTCGTGCATCTCAAAAGCTCTGCGGAAGTCATCAAAGCGGCGGATGAACTGAGACACCTGACCGTGGCTGTCGGAACAGATCTCAAGCGATTGATCTGCCAGATCCAGAATTCGCGAAAAGAGCCGCGGATGTTCGTTTCGCAAAGACTCCGCAATCACGCTCAACCACGGCGATGAAACGACCGCATCATCGAAGTAGCCATAGGCTTCTTCCAAAGAAAAGTGTAGTGCCAGTTGATCTCGCAAGTCACCAATCAAAGCGATCAGCTCTGGCCAGTGATTCTTGGCCGTCTGCTGATACAGGATCAGCGGAGTAATCTTGTCCAGCAAAACTTTTAAGTCATGGTTATCGTCCTTGATGTCTTTCAAGAACGCTGCGTTCACCACCAGTCTGCGTGTCGTCGTTTTACACTGGGCTGCCGTGCCACCATGTGAATCTGTCTCGAACTCTTTCATATCAACCTCCCAAGACGAGCCTGATCCATTGTAACCGAGACGGAAATCAAATGCGAAAACTTACTCTCACGCGGTCAGAATCGTGAACGGCATGACACTGGAAATTTCGGTTTCACCCATCTGTACCGTCAAAAGACGATCGACACCCAGTGCCACCCCCGCGCACTGTGGAAGCCCGGAACGCATGGCTTCCAACAATGGAATCTCCAGTGGCAGAGGACGTCGTCCTGTTTTTTGACGCTTGTCGTTGCACGCCCGAAACCGATCCAGAAGCACATCGGGGTCACGCAGTTCGTCATAACCATTGGCCAACTCAACGCCAGATACAAAGAGTTCAAAACGTGCAGCGCACTGACCGTCCTGCGTTGACGGTTTGGCCAGCGCAGCTTGACTCAATGGGTAGTCACGCACAATCGTCGGACACTCATGCCCAAGGTTGGGCTGGATCACAAGACTCAAAATCAAATCCAACAGACCATCACGATCCTCCACAAGAGAATCCGCCAGTGATGCATCGATGTGTCTGGCATATTCAAGGACACTTTGCAGTGGAGCATCAATCGGATCCAACCCACATGCGTCGCGAAACAACTGTCGGTAGGGCCGAACTTCGAAATGCTTCGCATTCAGAATACTGCTGGCAAGCGCTCCCAACAATTGAATCCCCTGCTCGACATCTGCCCCCACCTGATACCACTCCAGCATGGTGAACTCGAGGTTGTGTTGCTCCCCTTGCTCTCCGGCGCGAAAGACTGGACCAATGCTGTAAATCGACGGCGCGCCAGCGGCTAACATGCGTTTCATCGCAGCCTCGGGCGAAGTCTGCAAAAAGAACTCACCTTCCCAATCGGCACTCAACTGAAACTCACTTGTGCTGACACGCAGCGGATCGATGTAGGGATCGATCACGCAATCACTGCTCAAACAGGGTGGCTGAACCTCGAAAAAACCCCGCCCATCAAAGAACTGACGAAGATTCTTCAACAATTCGGCCCGCTCGCGGAGTCGATGCAGGTTGGGAGTTTGACTGTGTTTCATCGGCGAACAGGGCGGCTAAGGGGTTCGTGGCTTGCGTTGGGGACTGCGAGCAGGCAAGATCGCATTCAGGAAAATCACTTACTCATCCAGCATTTGAACGACGATCGTCTTCATGAGCAACGATACTCCGGCTAATCGATACGCAAGGCAGATTCAATTTGCACCGATCGGACCCTCTGGCCACGACAGCATTACCAAGTCCCGGGTCGCTGTACTAGGCTGCGGCGCGTTGGGGACAGTTGCCGCGGAAATTCTCGCTCGTGCCGGAGTGGGTCAACTGGTGGTCGTCGACCGGGATGTCGTGGAATGGACGAATTTGCAGCGGCAGTCCCTGTATTTCGAACAGGATGCCATCGACGGCCGATCAAAAGCCGATGCCGCTTGCGAACGACTCCACGCCATCAACAGCACGATCGAACTGCAACCCGTTGTAGCTGATGTGTCCTCCGGAAACATCAGTACAATTCTCAAAGACGTCGACTTGGTAATCGACGCCGCTGACAATTTTCTGATTCGTTTTCTGTTGAATGACTGGTCGCTCAAGACAGGGACAGCATGGGTGCATGCTGGATGTGTGGGAGCCGTCGGACAGGTCCGGCTGTTTACCGGTACCGGCCGACCCTGTTTTCGTTGCCTGGTTCCAGAACCTCCACCTGCATCAGCCGTCGATACTTGCGATACCGCGGGCGTCGTCGGATCAGCAACCCATACCGTTGCCAGCCTGCAAGCCACAGAAGCGATCAAATGGTTGTCAGGGAATCGGCAGGACGTGCGCAGTTCACTGCTATCAATCGACTTGTGGAGCAATCGATTCCGAGAATTGAAAATTGCACCGTCACTCAGTGATTCCTGCACTGCCTGCGGTAAAGCTGACTATCAGTTTTTAGAGGGTGATCGAGCAGTTCAATCCGAGGCTGCGGCTACCCTGTGTGGTAGAGATGCCGTTCAGATCGCAGGAAATCCCGATCACACAATTGACTTGAGACGAATGGCTGAGCGATGGAAAAGCACTGGACGCGTCCAAGCCAATCCATTCTTTGTGCGGCTCTTTCCCGATGAGACTCACAGTTTGACGCTGTTTCGGGATGGACGAATCGTGGTCACCGGCACCTCAGAAATCAGTGTTGCTAGAACCCTTTGCGATCGATTTGTCGGAGGATGATGGGCATCCTTCGCACACCGCGGATAAGATAGTGTGAGATCCAGGGCATGGTTCTTCCGCCTTGGCAAGGTCGGATGCTGTTGAAGCACGGACAATGCTATTCCCTTCCTTTATCCTCCCGCCAAAAAGAAACGGCCATGACAAAACCCGAAACGGCACTTGGAAGAAGACAACTGCTGACTTACGCGGCCTTTGGCAGCGCAGCATTGGCGGCGACAGGGACAACTGCCACCAGTTCTGCAGCTGACGCCAATCCACCACGTCGCAAGTATGACATGAAAAAGTCCATCAACCTGTGGGCGTTCCCGTACCCTGAAAAAATGACGCTTCGACAGTGCCTGCAACTGGCCAAGGATGCGGGGTTTGATGGGATCGAGTTGAACTATGATCTCGAAAGTGAACTGTCTCCCAAATCGGGCACGCCTGAGTTCACTCAGATCCGCAAGATGGCAGATGAAATCGGAATCCAGATCAGCGGTCTCTGCTCTTTCCTGTTTTGGCCCTATCCATTGACCAGCAATGATCCCACGGAACGTGCCCGAGGAATGGAACTGGCAGGGAAGATGACCCAAGCAGCCCACGATCTTGGTACTGAAAACCTGCTTGTCGTGCCCGGTGCTGTGCACATGCCATGGCGAGAAGATCATGACCCCACGCCGAACGATGTCTGCGACCGAAGGGCCAGGAAAGCGATCGGCAAGCTACTGCCGACCGCCGAAAAACTCAACGTTCACCTGAACATTGAGAACATTTTCTTCAATGGCTTTCTGATGTCACCCATGGAAATGGTGGATTTTGTCGACAGCTTCTCAAGCCCTTACGTTCAGGTGCACTTTGATACAGGTAACATCATGGAGTATCAGTTTCCGGAACACTGGATTCCAATTCTTGGGAAACGAATCAAGAACGTTCACCTGAAAGAATTCACAAAGAAAGGAACCGATCACTCGCTGGAAGCCTTTCGGCCCCTACTGGATGGAACCACCAACTGGCCAGCTGTGCTGGAAGCCTTCAACCAAGTCGGATACGACGGTTACCTCACGTTTGAATACTTCCACCCCTACCAGCATTTTCCGGAAGCCCTCGTCTACCAAACTGCCGACTCTCTCGATCGGATGTTGGGCATCAAGCAGTTCACAGGCTAGCAACAATCCAGCCAACCGGATTTTTGGACCTTGACGCGATCCTATACGCCTGTACACTTCCGGGGATCGCGGCAAGGCTGAAATCGATTCGATGTGAAAGCAGGAGCCCCAGAGATGAAAGCAGGAGCCTCAGAGATGGAAGGTGAAATGGAATCTGCACAGGACGCACCGAGCATTCAGTCAGGGAACGAACCTGATCAGCGGGCCGAAAATCCGCGGGAAGTTCTACAGCAGCGTTTCGGCTTAACAGATTTCCGAGCAGGTCAGTCAGCAGTGATCGACCGGTTGCTGGTTGGTAAAAACGTAGCTGCAGTCTTTCCAACAGGCGGAGGAAAAAGTCTCTGCTATCAATTACCCAGCCAGTTATTCAGCGGCACCACGGTAGTGGTTTCACCACTGATCGCGTTGATGAAGGACCAGTGTGACGCGTTGGCGTCATGCGGCATTGATGCCGTCCGCCTTGATTCATCGATGCCCGCCCGAGAATTCGGTGCAGCGATGGCAAGCATCCGCGAGGGCCGGATCAAGTTGCTCTATGTCGCGCCTGAACGTTTCTTCAACGAGCGATTTTTGGCAACGGTTGAATCGCTCCATGTCTCGCTGTTTGCGGTGGATGAAGCTCATTGCATCAGTCAATGGGGACACAATTTCCGACCCGACTATTTGAAACTCGCAGAGCTCGCCACAAAGCTATCAGCTGAACGAATTCTGGCCTTAACTGCGACTGCCACCCCTGCGGTTCTGAATGATATTCGCAACGCCTTTGGAATTGCCGAAGACGATGCAATCCGAACAAGTTTTTTCCGATCCAATCTGCACCTCAGGAGCACCATTGTCAATTCAGACAACCAATACCCAACACTGCTGTCGCGTCTTCGTGAACGACCACGCGGATCGACTCTGATCTACGTCACACTGCAACGAACAGCAGAAGCGATTGCAGAGCAATTGACCGAGGATGGGCTCAACGCCACGGCCTATCATGCAGGAATGAAACCGGAACAACGCGAACAAATCCAGCAGGATTTCATTGCCTCGTCCGATGGTATTGTCGTCGCCACCATTGCCTTTGGGATGGGCATCGACAAGTCCAACATCCGATATGTGTACCACTACAACCCGGCAAAATCACTGGAATCCTACGCTCAGGAAATCGGCCGCGCCGGTCGGGATGATCAACAAGCCATCTGCGAGATTCTGCTATCACCAGAAGACCGAACAGTCCTTGAGAACTTCGCTTATGGTGACACACCCTCAAGGCATGGAATCGGCAGGCTAATCGACTTGATCAAGGACCAGCATGATCACTTTCACATTTCGCATCACAAGCTTTCCTACGAAACCGATATTCGGATTCTGGTTGTCCGAACCCTGTTGACCTATCTGGAATTGGATGGCTATCTCAAGGCAACTTCACCTCGCTACGACATGTACAAGATCAAGCCATTGGTCACGTCGCGAAAAATCCTCGATCACTTCGTGGGAGAACAACGCGAATTCTACATCGGGGTGCTTTCGTCACTTACCAAAGGTCGAACCTGGTTCACCATCAACACGGTACTTGCCGCAAAAAAACTCGACGTCGACCGAAGTCGAATTGTAAGGGCAATCGATCACATGAGCGAACAAGGATGGATTGAAGTTCAGGTATCGGACCTCGTGCACGGGTATCGAAAACTGAAAGCCATCGATCAGGCCAAAACATTAGCCGATGAATTGCATGAACGCTTGGCGGCTCGTGAAAAGAGTGAAGTCGAGCGATTGGCTGAGGTCTTTCAACTCGCCAAAGCAACCTCATGCCTGTCGCAAACGCTGTCAAAGCATTTTGGTGAATCGACCCAACCGTGCGGAGAATGTACCGCATGCCGTGGCGAGGGACCTTGGGAAATCCCTGACACAGGATTTCGTTCCATTGGCTCATCTGCACTGAAGGTGCTGCAGGATTTATCAGCTGAGTACCCCGATCGCTTTGTCCATCCTCGGGATCAGGCACGATTCCTCTGCGGACTCACGTCACCCGGTTTTACCCGCGCCCGTCTCTCGCGGCACCCCAGTTTCGGCATCTGCGATCGAGTGCCGTTTTCGGACGTGTTGGAACAGGTGGATCGCGAGTCTGGCAGTTAGTTTTCCAATTCGCGACAGATGACTGTTCATGAAGGCGGTACTTGACTCAGTGGAAATCAACCTGCTACGTTCTTGAAAATTCGACTGGACGAACCTTCCACGAAATGCTTTCGTCGTATAAAGTATCAGGTTCACCTTTCGGGGGATTAGCTCAGTTGGGAGAGCGACGCGCTGGCAGCGCGTAGGTCATCGGTTCAAGTCCGTTATCCTCCACTTTCAAAACAAAAAGCCGCTGATCAAGTTTGATCAGCGGCTTTTATCGTGCGTTTTCCGAAATCAAAAGCCAATCTTGAAAAGTTCAATCAGCTTGCGCGAATTCGGACAGAATGCCGCAAGTGACCGCGAGAAAAGCACCAACAAAGTTTCACTGTCCACTATCTTGCCTGACGTGAGCCTGGTTCGAGTCCGCCACGGGAGCTTTTCGGCGGCTATCCGAATCAAACCCTCGATCACAAGTTGTTTTGTGGCCAGGGGTTTTACCATTGTACTTTGAGCAATGAATGATTTGGTTTATGTCTCCGCATGATCAGTGCCTGATTGCTCATCCGAACTGGACCGCATCGCGACCAATCCTGATTCGATGAGGCATCTGCAAAAGAATGCCGCGAGTTTGCGCTGAATCCAACTCGCATCGGTGGCCATACCTGATGCACCATGCGAAACGTGGCTGCTTCAAACTGGCTACACTTTTGTTTCGTAGAGAAGATTCGATGGATGGGTGGTCCTGAGTTCGATTCAACAGACGGTCGATAGATGCAGCAACC
Source organism: Rubripirellula sp. (assembly GCA_028823035.1). Lineage (GTDB taxonomy): Bacteria > Planctomycetota > Planctomycetia > Pirellulales > Pirellulaceae > Rubripirellula. Next base: position 23,205 of record JAPKCI010000028.1, on the reverse strand, counting down.
TATGTCAATGCCTATGTCAATGATTGCCTTGAGGTAGAGATCAACTGCTCTGAATAAACAGAACGCTTGTACTTTCACTTGTTAGAAGTAAGCCAATAGCGTTCTCCGCAAGAACTCACCTCCGGCATTCTGGAATTTTTTAGCGTTAAATTTGGCGGGTGGCACGAAACTCGGGTTCCAGCGTGGCCAGCATATCGATTTTAACTTCACCAAGAATTTCAAGGGGCATGACAAACATCCGGCATCTATGACAGCACCGTCAACAGCAAGGCTCACCTCAGCAATCTATTGCTGACGATGGCTCAGAAGATGGACGTGCCGCTCGAGAATTTTGCCGACAGCAACAGCACAGTGTCAGAGGTACTGGCGTAAACTCCCGTGGCTGGGGCATTTAGTTCCTGGCTGGCCGGTGCCGGCGTGAAGCCGGGTATCGTTCACGGAGCCACCGACGACATCGGTCTCCGCGCCGAGGACAAGCCCGTCCACGTTCACGACTTCCACGCCACAATCCTGCACCTCATGGGCTTCGATCACGAAAAGCTGACCTACCGCCACGCGGGCCGCGATTATCGACTCACTGATGTCGAGGGGCATGTCGTCAGGGAAGTGCTCGCGTGAAGGAGTCTGCATTCATTTTAACCGCCCTGTTGCTCGCTCCGCTGCCGCAGTGCATGCCGACGACTCCGGAACGAAGAAGCCAACTGTCCTCTTCGTGGTCTTCGATGACTTGAACAATCGTCTTGGTTGCTGCGGCGATCCGATTGCGAAATCGCCGAATCTCGACGGGCTCGCGGCACGTGCAGTATGAGCGCGAACGCTGGACCGCCGATTGGATCAAGCACTTCGACTACGGCGGCGGCGGCATCGTCAGGCTGACGCTGTTCGAGGTCGATCAGGAGATCCTCGACAACTTGTGGCAGAATCTCGAAAGCAGCCAATCAGGCAATGATCTCGTGAATCGGCTCGACTTTTTCAACCCCGACCAGTTTCTGGTCCAAACCACTGTAGAAGTAGGACAGGCGATTTGGATCGAGTCCCAACTGCTGTAGCACAGTCGCATGCAAATTCTTGACGTGAAGAGGGTTTTCGACGGCTCTGGAACCCAGTTCATCAGTGGTACCGAAACTCATGCCACCTTTGATTCCACCACCCGCCATCCACATGGTAAATCCGTAAGAGTTGTGGTCTCGCCCGGATCCTTTGGCGTATTCAGCCGTGGGCTGTCGACCGAACTCGCCTCCCCAAACAACAAGGGTCTCGTCCAACATTCCCCGCTGTTTCAAATCAGCCAGCAGGGCAGCAATGGGCAAATCCGTGTTGCCTGCATGTTTGTTGTGGTTGACTTCCAGATCACCATGTGCATCCCAGTTGGCATCGTTGTGTGAACCACCGCTATAAAGTTGGATAAAACGCACGCCACGCTGAACCAAGCGTCTCGCCATCAAACAACGAGTACCAAAGTCACGTGTGCGGTCGTTGTTGATGCCATACATTTCAAGCGTCGCAGCATCCTCAGTAGCAAGATCGACTGCCTCGGGTGCCGTGGTTTGCATCTTGTAGGCTAATTCATAACTGGCAATTCGAGAAGCAAGGTCACTGTTGCCCTGCCGGGCAGCCAGATGCTCCGCATTCGACTCCTGAATCGAGTCCAGCAGTCGACGCTGCACATCACTGCTCAAGTCCTTTGGACGTGCCAAGTCCAGTATCGGTGCACCTTCGCTACGGAAGACAGTGCCCTGATAGGTAGCCGGCATGTACCCGCTGCTCCAGTTCTTGGCACCGCTGATCGGCCCTCCTGATGGATCCAGCATGACAACGAATCCCGGCAGATTCTCGTTCACACTGCCCAGCCCGTAATTGACCCACGATCCGAGTGCCGGATTCCCCGACAGGACTTTACCACTGTTCATCATCAACATGGCGGAACCATGAATCGGTGAATCGGCAGTCATCGAATGCAAAAATGCGATGTCATCAACATGCTTGGCGACATTCGGAAACAATGAGCTGACCATTTTCCCTGATTCGCCGTACTCCTTAAAATCCCACCGCGGCTCAACAATCCGGCCACCGGTTCGATGTCCACCCCGACCAAAGGTCTTTACATCAACCGTTTTTCCCTCCATGCCCGTCATGGCAGGTTTGTGATCAAAGGTATCGATATGACTCGGACCGCCATACATGAACAGGAAGATGACCGATTTCGCTTTGGGGGCAAAATGTGGCGGCTTGGCAGCCAGTGGATTCGCATTCAACTGTTCATTACCGCTTACCTTTGCATCGAAGAATCCGTCCTCTGACAGCATCGACGCCAAAGCTGCGCCGCCAAACCCACCTCCGGTTTGCCACAAAAACTCGCGGCGAGTACGACCACAAAAAGTGCCACTGCGTTTCTTCTGATTTGTCATGATCTTTCTCTTCGTGCTTCTTCGATTCTTGATTCGGCGAACACTTCAGTTAGCAACCGCTTCAGTTAGCAACCGGGAGTGTTGTCCCGGTTTGTTTCGTTTGACTTAATCCACAAACAGGAATTCATTCCAGTTCATCACCGTCAAACAGTACAGCTCAACCGCCCGCTGCCGAGGCAACTTGTCCTGTGACTGCAACGTCTGGATCAACTCACTACCTCTGGCAATCTCATCCTCAGTCGCATCACGAGACAGAACGTTGCGAATCACCTGCTGAATCAATTCCTTGTCATCAACCTCAATACCACCGACCGATTTGGCCAGTCGTTTTGCCTGCTCATGTACAAAGCTGCTATTCAGAAGTGCAAGTGCCTGACCCGGCTGTAACGTCACAAATCGATCTTCGCAGGTGAGGTCGGGATCGGGGAAGTCAAAAGCTGTCAGGATCGGAGTCAACAGTGACCGTTTGACATGAATGTAAACGGACCGACGATTCTTGTCTTCTTCAGATGAGTTACCCCACCCGGAGCCAGGACGGGATTGCCCTGCCAAAACTTCACGCGACAGCATCGGATAGAAACTGGGGCCATAAGCTTCACGATTTAATGAGCCGTTGATCGCAAGGATCGTATCGCGGACTTCTTCAGCGCTTAGTCGACGAGGATTAAATCGCCACAACATGTCGTTGCCAGGATCGGTTGCCAACCCTTCAGGCTGTCCCTCGGAGGACATTTGATAGGCACGACTCGACATGATCAGACGATGAAAATCCTTCAGTTTCCAATCGCCAGCGATCAGTTGCTGGGCCAGCCAATCCAGCATGACAGGGTGCGTGGGTGGCACGCCCAGTTTGCCAAAGTTGTTGCTACTTCGGACGATACCACGTCCGAAATGAAATTGCCAAACCCGGTTGGCCATCACCCGAGCGGTCAAACGGTTGTCGGCACTCGTGATCCATTCAGCCAGAACACGTCGACGACCAGCAGTCTTGTCGGTTCCTGTGAAAGTTGATGCCTCGGGTGCGGGCGATTCAAAAATACCAGGAAACGCCGGATCAACTGGATCCGAGGGCGAATGGGGGTTGCCCCGAAAAAGGACAAATGTCTGTTCCGGAGTTGGCTTGCACTTCGCCAAACCCATCACCATCTCGCGCTGCGGCAAAGACTTGCCTTGCTGCAGCGTATCTGCGAGTTGCTTTTTCAGTTCCTTGTGTTTTTTCCAATCATCCTGACTGAGGTTATCCTGCAATTTTTCTTTCAGGATACGGTTACGATCCCGCTTTGGACCCTCCGTTGCCCGTTGATCGGGAGCCGACATTTTGACGATACCCGATTGCTCGATTTTCCGAATGTCGCCTTCCAACCTTCGCTTCGCAGCATCGTTATCCTGATACTGCTGATTAAGTTTCTCTGAGGAGACATCGATTTGATTGTTGGATCGCTGGTCTCCCCGCTGACCCCATCGGGTCACATCCCCCATCAAAGCCAAGAAGCTGTAATAGTCTTTTTGCGAGATGGGATCAATCTTGTGATCGTGACACCGAGCGCAGTTGATGGTCAAACCGAGCATGGCCTGACCGGTTGTCATGATGATGTCGTCCATCTCATCAAAACGTGCCAGCAGTGGGTCGGCCGGTTCGTCATCCCAGATTCCCAAACGATAGTATCCAGTCGCCGTCAGCGTCTCGACCGTGACTTCATCCAGTTCATCACCAGCCAATTGTTCCTTCAGAAATTGGTCGTACGGCTTATCATCATTGAAGGACTTGATCACATAGTCGCGGTACTTCCACGCGTTTGGCTTCGCACCATCCCGCTCGAAGGAATTGGTTTCCGCGTAGCGAACAAGATCCAACCAGTGTCGTCCCCAACGTTCTCCGTAATGGGGCGTCTCAAGCAGTTGGTCAACGACTTTGGCGAACGCATTGGGATCTGGATCCTCGATGAACCGCTGCACTTCCTCCGCAGTCGGTGGCAAACCTGTCAGATCAAAGTGAGCACGACGAATCAAGGTTGTACGATCAGCCATACCATTGGGCTTCAAACCGGCCTTCTCAGCCGCGGTGTATATGAACGCATCGATCGGGTGCTGGTTCCACTGTGCATTCTGGACAGTGGGAGGTTCAGGATTCTGCATCGGCTTGAACGACCAGTGCTGCTGCCACGGAGCCCCCTGCTGAATCCAGCGTGTGAGCAACTCAACTTCCTCGGGCGACACTCGATCACCCTCTGGAGGCATCTGCTCGTTCTCCACATCCGAAGTGATTCTGGCCAACAAAACGCTCGCGTCGACATCTCCGGGCACGATCGCGTGCTCACCCGACTCTGCCTCGGCAAAGGCATTATTTTGATTCGTGAACCGGAGCCCGCCCTCAGCTTCGTCAGGACCATGACAGGCAAAACACCGTTTCGCCAGTATCGGTTGGATCTGCCTCGCAAAATCGACTTCAGGCTGCGACCTGTCCGTCTGGGCAAAGCTGGATTTGCCCAGCATGACCACCAATCCGGCAACCGCAAGGAACAGGACCAAATGACGGATCGAGGACGTCTTTGTGTTCGAAAGCGTCATGAATGTTGCACCAATGGGCTGGTTGCCGTCGCGGGGGGGAGGAAGCTGACGGATTAAAGACTAACAAAAGATATCAGTAAGCAGTCCATTGTGACCGGTCGTTGCCGGGCTGCCAATGAGAACCAACGTACTTCCGATTGAGAAATATTCCAACAAAGGCACGACCGTCGATGATGGCTATTATAGAGGTAAAACTCAATCTAAAGGTCTCTAGATATCGAAAAACGCCCTGCGGTTCTCCCCAATCAGATAGAGTCAGATTGAGAATCGTCGTCGATGCATCTCTCTCGATACCCCGCTCGAGTTGATTGTCGTTCCCGCTTCTGGCACAACTTCAAGGCATAACTTTGGACCGCAGTAGCAACAGGAAATCCCACACAAATTCCCGCGTCAACCCGCAGCGGCCCCACGTCTTACTGATCGTTGAGACCGCGATGTCCTTTGGACGGGGCGTGTTGGAAGGTATCAGTCGTTATCTGGTTGAAAATCCGCCGTGGTCAGTGCAACTGGACCTGCGGGAACTCCTCGTGACACCTCCAAGCTGGTTACGCCGCTGGGATGGGGATGGAATTATCACCCGATCGACGACACCTGAGATGGCAGAGATCATTCTGCAATGGGGCATTCCCACGGTGAACCTGACGGACATCTATGGCGATCAGGGCATTCCTTCGATCTGGAATGATCACGAATCGATTGGGCGGCTCGCTGCAGATCACTTGCTTCAGCGAGGACTGAAGCAGTTTGCGTTTTGCGGTTTCACTGACCACCAATGGTCGCAAGCTCGACATCAGGGATTCCGTGAAAAACTGAGTGAACTTGGCTTCGAAGTCATCTTCCATAGCTCTGATTGGTCGCAAGCTCGACAGACTGGATGGGAAAACCAACAGGCCAAAATTGTCCAGTGGTTGCAAGACCTTCCCAAACCAATTGGCGTGCTGGCCTGCAATGACTTTCGTGGGCAACATTTGCTCGAAGCCTGCCGCGTTGCACAGATCTCCGTACCCGATCAGGTCGCCGTCATCGGCGTCGATAACGACCAGGTCATCTGCGATTTCTGCCAACCATCCCTGTCAAGTGTGATCCCGGCCGCCGAGCGAATCGGATTTGAAGCGGCTCGCATGCTGGACCAGTTGATGCGAGGTGAACCGTTGGCTGAGCAACACGTCAAAATCCCACCGCTGGGCATCGCAGCTCGACAATCAACCGACGTCATGACAATCGATGATGCCGATGTGGTCGCCGCTCTTAAAATCATCCGCGAGCGAGCCTGTGCTAGTCTCTCGGTTGCCGACATTCTGCGTGAAGTTCCCATCGCTCGCAGTTCCCTTGAGCGACGATTCAGACAATCCGTGGGACGATCACCACAGGCCGAAATCAGAAATGTGCAGATAAAAAAGGCCCAACAGCTACTCAGAGAAACCGATTTACCTCTGTCACAAATCGCCACGCTGACCGGATTCAAGCACTCGGAGTACTTCAGCGTCGTCTTCAAACGTGAGACTGGGCAAACACCCGGACAATACCGCGGAAGCCTTCCTTAGTACCAGGCTTCAGTCTCTTCGACCCCGTCAGCCTTCGATGACTGATCAAAAACCAACACAGTAGACACTGGGCGGGTAGCTGTCATGGCAGTCCAAGCCCGGCTGGCAGCATGGCTCGTCCGGCCGATTCAATGCTAGCAACAATATCTTTTGAGGTTCACTGGGGTCACCTTAATCCGTATACCAGAGCCTGAGATTGGGTAACACCTCGGGCTCTGGACCCCACTGAAATGAGAAAGCTGACTCCCTGGCTGGCAGGGCTATTTGTATTAACACTGCGACTGACGTGCCGATTTCGGTACCACAATGATCCCAGGCAACTGCTAAACCGTGATGGTACCAACCACTTGGTAGCCGGCTTGCACGCGGTGCAGATTGCTGGAGTACTGGGTGCTGAACCGGGTGTAGGGACAATGGTTTCACGTTCGGTGGATGGAGAGCTGATCGTGCCGGCCCTACGAATCATTGGCCATGTGCCACTTCGTGGCAGCAGCGGATCATCTGACAAAGGAGGCCTCGCTGCCTTGCAGGTATTGATCGAGTATGTTCTCAGCGGCAAGCCGGTCATGCTGACGGTTGACGGCCCCCGCGGCCCCCGCGGCAAGGCCCACAAGGGACTCAGCCTGCTGGCTCGCAGGACAAAAACACCCATCATCGGTGTTTTAGCGGTGCCATCACGGCGTTGGATTCTTGCCAACACATGGGATCGTTTACAAATCCCCAAGCCCTTTTGCACGATCGATTATTACTTCAGCGAACTGATTTACCCACAACGTGGTGAATCGCTGAATCAGCTGACAAAACGCATTGAGATCGCCTTGGATCAAATGGAAAAGGAACACGACCCAGCCGAGGGAAATCGTGAACCGGCCAAACGAAGTTCCCGACGTCAGGTTGCGGCCAAAAAACAAGCGGCCTAGAGCATGGCCGGGTTTGCTGTGTGATTGCGGTGGGCACAACACTTGCCAAGGGTGATTGGGTTTTGCGAATCAGCCTAATTAGGCGTTGCACCTAGCACCGTGAATGCCCGATCTCTGATATTATCCGCGTCATGAACGCGTCAGATACTAATCCCGGCCCTGATTCAGATTCGGCAGTCAAAATGCTCGAGGCTGCGATTGGGCAAATCAAATTTGCCAGACAATACTGTCTGGAGTTGCTTGACCACACTCCGGACGAACTGTGGTTCGAGATGCCAGATGGTTTGCCCACGCATATTGCTTGGCAGGTAGGGCATCTAACCGTCAGCCAATATGGTTTGCTGATGTTCCGAATTCGGGGACGTAGCCCTGATGATCTGGCGTTGATTCCAAGTCGATTTCGCAAAGCATATAGCCGCAGTTCCACGCCCTCAGTGGAGACAGTCAAGCAGCCATCCGCAATCGAACTGCGTGAGCGGTTGGGAATCGTTTACGAACGATCACTTTCAGAGCTGGTAAAAACGGCTCCGGAAACACTGCTCGAACCGGTCGACATGCCTTACGCAGCCTATCCAAACAAGTTGGGCGCTATCCTGTTTTGCCCGATCCATGAGCACACTCATATCGGTCAAATCGGCTTGCTTCGACGCGCCCTTGGACTAGAACCTGTCCGTTAATCAAAGCCCTTAGGCTCTATAGAGACTCTCACTTGAATTCCAAAGCCGACAAGTATTCGATCGAGACGGTCAATGAATCAATTTACGATCACCCCAAATACTACGATTTAGTATTCGGAGCTGATTGTGCTGCCGAAGTGAAATTCATCCTTGGCTGCAGCGACCAATACATGCAGCGTCCTCCCAAGAAGTTTTTTGAACCTGCCTGCGGTACGGGGCGATTACTGTACGCCTTGGCCAAACGGGGGCACAACGTAGCGGGACTCGACTTGAACCCCAAAGCTGTTGACTTTTGCAACGCGAGGTTTGACCGGCATGGCGTCGAAGCCAAGGCTTTTGTCGCCGACATGTCCGACTTTCGTGTCCCTCACCGACACGACATTGCCTTTAATACGATCAACAGTTTTCGACATCTCCAAACCGAAAAGGCAGCGCGGGAACACCTGAGTTGCATGGGGCAAGCCATCCGCGTAGGCGGGCTCTATCTGTTAGGTGTCCACCTCACGCCGACCGAAGTGGCACCAAGTGAGACGGAATCCTGGTCGGCCCGACGAGGACACTTGTCCATCAACACCCACATGTGGACAAAAGAGAGAAAAAAAGGAAGTCGAATTGAGCGGTTTGGAATCCAATTCGACGTGCACAGTCCTACCAAAAGCTTCCGAATTGTCGACGAATTGGTGCTGAGAAGCTACAAGCCGCGGCAAATGGACCGCCTGATTACCTCGTCAGGCTGCTGGGAAAATGTGGCCACCTACAACTTTTCCTACCAACTTGATGACCCAATTGAGGTCGACGCAGCGACTGAGGACGTGGTCTACGTGTTGCGAAGAACGAGAGATTGACCCAAGTGTCCGCCCTCAGTTCTCGGCACGCCTGCGACCAAGTGCCGCAAACCCGAAAGCGGCGACAATCGCCAGCAGGCCGACCCCGACAGAAATGGTAGCAATTATGCCCCACCTCGCCTTCTCGTCGGCAACACGCTTGTAGTCGAACGGGACTCCCAGTTCGATCCCATCACCGACCATCTGTTCATATTCCCGAATTAACTCGGCTGCAGGCTGCTTCGCGTAAACAGCTCGAATCTCTTCGACGTGCTGATCAGTCGTTTTGGGAACCGGAATCAAACTCCACCGAATCCCGCAAAATCCACCTACCAGAAAGCCGCAGAGCGCGAGCAAAAACAATGCGACAAAAGGGACTTGGAACGATCCTTGGCGGTCGGATGGACTCTTTGAGCCGGCATTCACTTGTTCTTCGGATTGGGGCAATTGCCGCAAGATTCCGAGTTTTGGAATCGAAACTTCCGTTTTACATTGGGAACATGTCCGTTTGTCGCCCGCCTGCGAGGGGCTGACAGGAATCGAAGTCTGGCATTGGGGACAGGGCAGAAGATACATATTTGGTGAAGATTTGAAGGAGACCCGACTAGACCGAGCGTTCTCGGTGACTAGAATTGGAGAGAGCAAAAGGCACCACCCGCCAAAACAGCCCGATCGCAAACAAGCGAGACGCGGCAATATAACAACGAACTGTTTTGTTCGTCCTCGTGACCGAATGAGTCGAGTCGCAACCCGCGTGGTTAACTTTGCTGATTGTGGCCAGGATGGCAGTGCCAAAGGTTTGAAATGAGCGGACTGGGGGACAACTTTTCGATACGTCTCTGCTCTTGCGAAAGTTCGCAGGAATACGCAAAGACGGTCGGAAACACGGGTGACAAGGACTACGGGGGAACCGTAGGCAATTCATCTCGTTCTCAGGCACGGTTCGATTTGAGCCTGACTCGAGGGAGGGTTACATCCCATGACTGAGGTTTGTTTGTGCTGGCGGTATCGGGAATCCGACACGTCGGTCCGACATTCGATCCGACGCGTAAGGCTGCCCCAATCCTAAAGTTTTTCCATTTACAGAGGGTGTATGAAATCCAAGAGCATCGAGTGCTAGAGTTGATTAGTTCTTAGTTCACCGCCGCTATGCAGTGGTGGGTTGAGTTTAAATCTTTTCTTTGGGCAAACTTTAACCCGCCAGGTCGCTCGCTTTGGAATTCCGAAAAGCACTCTCGAAAATAGTATTAATGAACGACGCAGGACGTGCACCCGTAAGTACTCTGTTACATAGCGTCAATCACACTGATTCCCTTTCCTTCTGACCCGTTTCGCCCAACCGTCACTTACTCAACCGTCACTTACTCAACCGTCACTTACTCAACCGTCACTTACTCAACCAAGACCGAAAGAGTGACACTTGTTAATCGAGCCACTGGCTCAACTAAAACTGTCATTTTCCTATTGAAAAGCACGCGTTTTACTACCCCCTACATTTGCCGATTATTGATTTCACCTCCATGCCGAACTTGATCTCCTGGGAAAGGAATGTATCAAGCGGCCATGACACACAACAATCACGATCAAAATCTGCAAACCGCGTAACCAATAGTTCCACACCCCACAACTAACGCTTCCGCGCGAGGAGTTCCTCCCTTGTTCGATACCTTACTGGATGAATTTGAAGCCGTCGCAGCTCAAAGCACCGAGGCCATGACTAGTGGTTTTCGCAAGCTGCCTGTAGACGACAACGAAGACAACAACGTCGCCGTTTCAATTGCAGAGCAAGCTGAAGGCGAAGTCCAACTTGACAGCCCTGATGAACTGCTGGCTGTGGATGAAAGCGAATCGTGGTCCGATGACCCGGTCCGAATGTATCTCACTCAGATGGGCGAGATTCCTCTTCTGACCAGAAAGCAGGAAATCGAGTTGGCCAAGCGGATCGAGGAAACTCGCCGCCGCTTCCGCACCAAACTGCTGGAAAATCAGTTCGTTCTGGTGGAGGCCTACAAGACGCTCAAGAAGGTTTACCGGAGCCAGTTGCCATTTGACCGCACAGTCCAAGTCTCAGTGACTGATCGTCTTGAAAAAGATCAGATCATTGGACGGCTTCCACACAATCTGCGAACACTGCAAACGCTGTTGCGACGCAACCGCCACGACTGGAAAGTCTCACTCAGCAAGAGTGCTTCCCAGCGTCGACGGGCGGAATCTTGGCGGTCACTGGCACGTCGTCGTCGACGCGCCGTACGACTGATCGAAGAGCTTGGTTTGCGAACCCAGCGTATCGAAACTCGCATCGACCTGTTGGAAAAGTTCTCGATCCGTCTTAGTGAGATCGATCGCGAGATCGGTGCTCAAAAGCGAACCAAGCATGGGCGTGAAGTTCGAGAAGAATTGCTACACGAGCGGCGTCAGATCCTGACAGCTTGCCAAGAAACACCGACCTCGCTTCGCCATCGCGTCAAAATGCTGAACTCGGTCTACGCCGAGTACCAGCAGGCGAAACGTGAACTGAGTGAGGGCAACCTGCGATTGGTCGTTTCGATTGCCAAGAAATACCGTAATCGTGGCCTCTCGTTCCTCGATCTGATTCAGGAAGGCAATGCCGGACTGATGAGAGCTGTCGACAAGTTCGAGTATCGTCGCGGATTTAAGTTCTGCACCTACGCGACCTGGTGGATTCGTCAGGCGATCACACGTGCCGTGGCTGACCAGAGCCGGACCATCCGGATTCCAGTTCACATGGTCGAAACGATGAGCCGCGTGCGTAACGTCGCCCGACAGTTGCTGCAGGAACTGGGACGTGAGCCAACCATCGAAGAAACCGCTCGCCGAGCTGATGTGACGGTCGAAGAGGCACGTCGTGTGCTGACCATGAGCCGATTCCCAATCTCGCTGGACCGCCCCGTCGGTAACAGTGAAGACAGCCAATTCGGTGATCTTCTTCCAGACGGAACGGCTGAGAGTCCCCAGATTGGAGCGACTCAGGAAATGTTGCGGGATCGCATCAGCAATGTGCTGAAATCACTTTCCTACCGCGAACGTGAAATCATCAAACTGCGGTACGGACTCGGGGACGGATACAGTTACACGCTTGAGGAAGTTGGACATATCTTCAAGGTCACACGAGAACGAATCCGGCAGATCGAAGCGAAGGCCGTTCGAAAACTGCAACAGCCAAGCCGCAGCCAGGATTTGGTCGGTTTCCTCGATTGATCGGCATTCATGCTCTAAATTGGCGCACTTACCAGCTTTCAACTCAAAGGCGACACGTTGCACAACGTGCCGCCTTTTTTGTTCTCTCGGATATGTGACACCGAATGTCCAACCATCAACTCGTGCTGCAACAGGGATGGCAATATCATCAAGCAGGAAACCTCGATCAAGCCGAGGACTGCTACCGTCAGGTACTCGCTGCCAGCCCCAAAGATGCTGACGCATTGGTGTTTCTCGGAATACTACAATTTGATCGCCGCGAATTTGAAGCATCCGCGGATTCGTATCGTCAAGCCTTGCGTATACGCAGCGAGTATCCGATTGCATTGAACAATCTGGGTAATTCGCTTCGCATGCTGGGACGTGTCGACGAGGCCGAGGAGTGCTTCGTCGAGGCACTCAACCAACAACCCCACTATCTATCGGCATTCAAGAATCGTGGAACTCTCTGGATCTGGGCAGGAGAAATCGAGCGAGGTCTTCACTGGTATCAGGAAGGCTTGAAGCACCACCCGAATGAAGTGGAACTCCATCGCAACCTGGGCGTCATCCACCTGCTGCAGGGTGACTATGACATTGGGTGGCCGGAATACCGGTGGCGATGGAAGATTCCGGGGATGTATCGACCCGACACACCTGCCCCAGGCTGGGCCGGCGAATCTCTTGAAAACAAAACCATCCTTATCTATCCAGAGCAGGGATTCGGAGATGCAATCCAGTTCATTCGCGTCGCGAACGAGCTCAAGAAACGGGGAGCCACCGTCTACCTGCAATCCAAGCAGAGGTTTGCAGCCCTGTTTTGCTCGGCACCCGGCATCGATCGCATTATGAATCTTGATCTTCCATTGCCATACGTTGACTATCACGCTTCATTCATCGAAGTAATCGATCGACTGTATCAATCCACAGGTGAGATTGCGTGGGGTACTGACCTGTTTGATGGGCAACCGGGCTATCTGAGTGTTTCCGATGCATTGATCGAATATTGGAGTCAGTGGTTGGACAATCGTCCGCAATCCGCCATCAAACCACTCAGGGTTGGCATCAACTGGCAGGGAAATCCTAATCATCACGCCGACGTGTATCGCAGCATCCCACTGGAAACGATGGCCCCCCTGGCTCAAATCGACGGTGTTGAGCTGATCAATCTTCAGTTTGGCTATGGCAGCGAGCAACTGGCCCAGAGTCAATTCAGCAATGCCGTGACGCGTCTTCCCGAACATGTGGATACCGATGGCGGTGCCTTTACCGATACGGCGGCAATTCTGAGAAACCTGGACATGGTCGTGACGACAGACACCGCAGTAGCACACTTGGCTGGGGCATTGGGCACTGCGACCCGTTTGCTATTGGGCAAAGTACCTGACTGGCGTTGGCTACGTGAAGGATCACAAACGCTGTGGTATCCCAGCATGCAATTGGTCCGACAAAGCCAACTTGGTACTTGGCAGGAACCGATCGACCAAATCGCAACACAACTGCGGGAAACCAGGCCGCGATCGTCGTCTCGTAAAGTTTAGCGAGGCCAAACCGTTCCTCAATCGCAATCAGTTTCCGCCATGTCCCGAGCGTGATAGCTGCTTCGCACAAAGGGCCCGCTGGCAACTTTTCGGAATCCCATTTGGCGGGCGATTTCCCCCAGTTCGTCAAACTCCTCGGGAGGAACAAAGCGAACAACAGGCAGATACTTTTCACCCGGCTGCAGATACTGCCCGAGGGTCAGGAAATCGACGTCGTGTTCACGAAGATCAGCCAGTGCGTCCAACAACTCTCCCCGTTCCTCGCCCAGACCGAGCATCAATCCGCTCTTTGTCTTGACCTCAGGGTTGTATTCCTTGACCTGTTTCATCATGGCCAGGGTCCAGCTGTAATCACTTTTCGGCCCCCGAACACGCCGATACAAGCGTGGAACTGTTTCCATGTTGTGGTTAAAAACGTTGGGTCGAGCCTCGATCACCCGCTGCAAGGCTGGCTTGCAATGAACAAAATCGGGCGTGAGCACCTCGGTAGTTGCCCCCGTTTTTTCACGGACAGCAACCACGCAACGATAGAAATGTTCGGCGCCCCCATCTGGCAAATCATCACGAGTCACACTGGTGATGACCACATGTTTCAGCCCTAATCGGTCTGCTGCTTCAGCCACACGTTCTGGCTCGTCGGATTCAGGCAATTCAGGCGGACGCCCCCGGTGTACCGCACAAAAACCACAGGGGCGAGTGCAGACGTTGCCGAGAATCATGAAGGTTGCTGTCTGCTGGCTGTAACATTCCATCCGGTTGGGACACTTTGCATTGTCACAAACTGTTTCCAGCCGCAATTCATCCAACAAACCCTGTGTCATATGGTTGGCATTGCCCGAAGGGATCGGCCGTTTCAGCCAACGGGGCAGTCTGCCTGAGCCCGTAACCTCAGCCCCATCAGGTATTTCGGGGTCAGCAACGACGGGGAGTCGAAAAGCCATTCAGTACAAGACCGGCGGGAAAAAAGGACGAACCAAAGACCAATAGCAGGCTTATTGTAGTGGGAACTTCAAGTCCGACCATGGCTGACCTCCAAAACACCGTTGCGAGGACGGGGCATTCGTGACGGAGAAAATGGGCCGTTCAGACACCTGAAAGGACGAAAATGCGGTTCTGGAACAGAGCCCGACTACGGCGAATGGTCTGGGCGGCATACAATCCGCTGCGTTATGGGAAAGAAGAAGAACAAATCGAAAGCTTCCAGTGGGAAGAAAAAAGCAGGCAACAAGAAGCCCGAGCCCGGGCTGACGATGGTGGCCGAGAACCGAAAAGCTCGGCACCGCTATGAAATTCTCGATTCAGTCGAGTGTGGCATGATGTTGATGGGAAGCGAAGTAAAATCGATACGGGACAACAAGCTGTCCCTTGATGAAGCCTATATTCGCGTGAAGGGTCAGGAACTATGGCTGATTGGTGCCGATATCGCTCATTACAAGAACGCGGGCATGTGGAACCATGACCCCAGACGTCCGCGAAAGCTGCTGGTCCACGCGAGAGAATTCGAAAAATACGCGGGACGCGCTCACGAACGGAGTCTGACACTGGTTCCGTTGCGGGTCTATTTCAACGAACGCGGCATCGCCAAATGCGTGATGGGGCTGGTCAAAGGCAAAAAACTGCATGACAAACGCGAATCACTCAAAAAACGCGACACCGACCGCGGGTTACAAAGAGCCATGAGGCAACGATGACACAACTGTTGGAAATCAAAGATCTGCTAAAAAGTTTTGCTCAACCAGGTGGAGGCAACTTGGCGGTTTTGGATATCCCCCAATTCCAGATTGCCGAAGGCGAGCAGGTGGCCTTGATTGGTCAGAGTGGCGGTGGCAAAACGACGTTACTGCACCTGATTGCCGGTCTGCTGGTACCGGACATCGGATCGATTCGCATTGGCGGAGTCGAGATAACGAGGCTCAGCGAGCAGGGCCGTGACCGCTTTCGTGCCGAAACCATTGGCTACGTGTTCCAGACGTTCAATCTGCTGCCCGCTTTCACTGCCCTTGAGAACGTCCGCTTAGGAATGACATTTGGATCTGGCAAGCACAAACATGAGCGAGCCGCCGACCTGCTCGCCCATGTGGGGCTGAAAGATCGACTCAACTATCGCCCCAAACAACTGTCCGTCGGACAACAACAGAGGGTAGCAATTGCCCGTGCGTTGGCGGGACGACCAAAATTGCTATTGGCCGATGAACCTACGGCGAATGTTGATCCCAACAGTGCGGAAAGTGTACTCGACCTGATCCGCGGTACCTGCCGTGAAGAAAAAGTTTCTCTGCTCACAGTCACTCATGACATGCAAATCGCTTCGAGCTTTGATCGACTCGAAACACTTGATGAGATCAACCAGGTTACCCATGCCAACGCATCTGCTTCATAATCTGCTTCATAAGCGGGGCACGGGTTCTGGCATCCCAATCTGTTCACTCAATCAGCATTGAATCAAACATCAAACCATGTCCCTCATACACATTGCGTGGCGAAATTTCTGCCATCGCGCCTTATCGAGTTTTCTGACAACATTTTCACTGGCTTTGGGTGTCGGACTGGTCGTTCTTGTACTCTCGGTATATGGCGTGATCAGCGAGGCTTTCACCCGCAATGCTTCGGTTGGCTACAACCTGGTGGTCGGCCCCAAAGGGAGTCCGCTGCAGCTTACTCTGAACAGTGTTTTTTACCTTAGCCAACCGATCGAGAATCTGCCCTACACGGAGTACATGGAATTCCTTCCACAGGCTGAACGTGCGACCATGGTAAGCCGCTTTGGTGGCGATCCTGAATTAGCAAAACGTGATGGCAGGTACGCTCCCTTTGTCGCCGGCGGCTTTGCCATCCCTCTGGCATTGGGCGACTACTTTGGTGAATTCCGAGTGGTCGGAACCACACCAGCCTTCTTTAAAGAGTTGAAGCACGGTCCCAATGTGGATGAAGATTTCACATTCCGTTCCGGACGTGCTCTGCAGGACTTTTCAACGGAAAACGGTTACTTCGAAGCTGTCGTGGGGGCCAGAGTCGCCAAACAGATGAACGTCACACTGGGCGAAAAGTTCTATCCCACGCACGGAGACCCAACAGGTCACGGTCATGAATTGGGATTCACAATCGTCGGGATTCTGGACCCAACCGGTACACCCAATGACCGCGCGGCTTTCGTGAACCTCGAAGGGTTCTACTTGATGGACGGGCACGCCAAGCCCGTCGAAACAGACGCAGAATCCGATAACGACAGCGAAGACGTGCTGGATGAGGCAATCGATGCGGAAGAAGCCAGCGATGCGGAAGAAGCCAATGAGGGCCAACCAGAAAGTGATCCCAACACAAACACGGAAGCATCGGCCAACAACGGAGTCCGCTTGATTCAGAGCGATATCACGCCGGAACAAGCAAACAATCTCACAGACGAAAAACAATCCGACGAGTACCGACTGCTTTCCATTCCCGAACGTGAAGTCACGTCAGTCCTTATTCGAAACGGCAATATCATGTTTGCCCCGGGCATGCAGAACGCTATCAACGAAGGGATTCGATCGCAAGCAGTTGCGCCGATCGGGGAAATCAACAAGCTCATGAATCTGATCGTTGGCCCTCTGCTAACCGCTTTACTTGCAATCACTGTGATCACCTGTGCGGTCGCGGCCGTTGGCATCCTGGTTTCAATCTACAATTCGATGAACGACCGACGCAAAGACATCGCAGTGATGCGTGCTTTGGGCGCACGACGAACCACCGTCACTGCCATCATCGTGTTCGAAAGCTTTCAGGTAGCATTGATCGGAACCATCCTTGGCTGGATCCTCGCTCATGCAGCCATTGTCATGTATTCGGGTCAAATCGAAGATCAAACCGGTGTACAAGTCGGTTTCTTTACCACCAGTAATTACGAAATCCTGGTGCTGCCCCTGGTGCTGGCGTTGGCCTTGATAGCGGCTCTGCTTCCCGCCTGGTCTGCCTATCGGACCGATGTTGGATCCAACCTGTCAGCCTGACTCATGGAGACCCAACCAATCATCCAATGCTTGCTGGCTGATGGGTTGGTCGCAGGAAAAGTGATTGCATCGATACAGGGTTGGCTCTCCATCGATTGCATGGCGTCCACGATTCAATGCCACCAGCGGCCCTGATTCAGGTGCTTGGCCGACAACCCACGAAAAGCTGCCGTGGGGACGATAGCTGGCAAAAAGCGAGGGACGGAGGCGAACCAATGTCGCGTCATCGGCTACAGCCAACACGAATTGCTCGTGGTCATGGTGAAAACGATCAAGGGCAGACAGCAGGGCACCACAAGCACCTGACTGGCTGGCCATGACTTGCGCCCCACAAACCAAAGTGCGTTCGGCGACATCACGAAAATCCTGGCGATTGCACAACTGTGCCAGTTTCAACAGTCCCATGACGGCCGATGCATTTCCACTCACCAAGCTGCCGTCATGCCAGTCCTTGGTGCGTGCGATTAAGGTCTCGGCATCGTCTGCGGTGTAAAAGAAGCCGCCAGATTTGCGGTCTTCGAAATGCTCGATCATTGAATCGGCAAGCTTGACTGCTCGCCCGATCCATCTGGCTCGCCCTGTTGACTCAAACAAGGAAATGAATGCTTCGATCGTGTAGGCGTAGTCATCGACAAAAGCATCCAGATGGGCTTGGCCAGCCCTAAATGCGTGCAACAATCGCCCATCTTCACGCGTCATTTGCGTCAGCAGAAAATCAGCAGCGCGTTCCGCAGCGTCCAGATAAGCTGGCTGATCCAACACGGCCCCTGCCACGGAAAGTGCCTTGATCATCAACGAGTTCCACGCGGTGATGACCTTGTCATCCCGACCGGGATGAACACGTTGATCTCGGGCAACCCGCAGATTTTCACGATACCCGGCCAGGACGGCTGCCAGTTCCTGTTCATCGACCGACATTTCTTCCGCCCAGTCTGGAATGCTCTGCGGAAGATTGGGAATATTTTTGCCTTCGAAGTTGCCTTTTTCGCTGATGTCGTAGACCACACAGAAATCTCTTGCCGATTCTGTTCCAAGTACCTGCTCAACTTCTTCAGGACTCCAAACGTAGTACTTGCCTTCGACTCCTTCACTGTCAGCGTCCTCACTGCAATGGAATCCGCCGGCGGCATCAACCAACTCGCGACAAACATAGTCGAGGGTCTCACACGCAACATCCGCATGTCGCTGATGACCGGTCACTTGAAACGCTCTGACATAAGCCTCAACCAGCAGGGCATTGTCGTATAGCATTTTTTCAAAGTGCGGAACCAACCACTGACCGTCAACGCTATAGCGTGAAAACCCGCCACCAATATGGTCGCGAATACCCCCGGCGGCCATTCGATCGAGTGTTAGTTCGGCCGCTGCCACCATGGCGACGTTGTTTGTGGTATGACCGAGCCTCAGCAGCAGGTCCAGATCGGTCGCATGAGGAAACTTGGGAGCCCCACCAAAACCGCCCCATTTGGAATCCAAAACCTTCAGCAAGCGTTGACCTGCGGCAGTCACCAAGTCGAAACTTGGAACGGCAGAGTCATGAACGGAGCTGGAATTTTCGGCAGTGCCATCAGCCAGCTGTTGAAGGGCGACGGTGATTTCGCCAGCATGCTTGAGCACCTCGTCTCGGCGATTTTTCCACGCCTCAGCCAGAGCATCCAGAACTTGCGTAAAACCGGGCATCCCGAATTTCTGTTTCGGGGGCCAATAAGTACCTGCAAAAAAAGGTTGACGTTGATGGTCCAGAAACACGCTCATGGGCCAGCCACCACGACCGGTCATCACCTGAACGGCATTCATATAAATCTGATCGATATCGGGCCGTTCCTCACGATCAACTTTGATGGACACAAAATTCTGATTCAATAGCGCAGCAATGGAAGCATCCTCAAAGCTTTCATACTCCATGACGTGGCACCAATGGCAAGCCGCGTAGCCAACCGACAGAAAAATCGGCTTGTCCTCACGCGCAGCCGTTTCAAAAGCCTCGTCCCCCCAGGGATACCAATCAACCGGGTTGTCTTTGTGCTGTAGCAGGTAAGGGCTGAGCGAGGTGGCGAGTCGGTTCAAATCGCTGCTTTCGACAGAGGATCAAACGTCCAGATTACGAACGTCCAAAGCATGCTTCTCGATGAACTCTCGTCTTGGCTCGACTTTGTCACCCATGAGCAACCGGAACATCTCGTCTGCAGCGCCAGCATCGGTCAAATTGACCCGCAGCAATGTTCTGTTCTGAGGATCAAGCGTTGTCTCACGAAGCTCCTCTGCATTCATCTCGCCAAGTCCTTTAAATCGAGTCACCTGCAAACCTTTCTCGCCAGCAGCCCTGACCTGTGGCAACAGGTCGCGAAGATCCTTTAGTGACCGAGGTGCATCTTCACCCCGAATCAGCTCGAACCTTGCAGTCGTCGAACCAGTCCGCTCGGCGGGGATCAGGTCATCCACGCTAAATCCCAACGGTGACAATTCTTTCAAACCGCTGTTGATAGTCCGAACCTCATGCAACTCAGTGAGGTGGGCCATCGGAGCCACAATTTCTGGCTCGATCGCTTTCTCGGAATCTGCGTTGGGGGCACTCTCGGAATCCTGTTCGGTCGAATCCTGTTCGGTCGAATCCTGTTCGGTCGAATCCTGTCCCGAGGGCTCACCTGCTTCTTCCTGCTCAATCTCAAGCGTCAGTTCTTCTTCCTGCTCAATCTCAAGCGTCGGTTCTTCTTCCTGCTCAATATCAAGCGTCAGCTGGTTCTCATTGAGGTACTTTTCAACTTCATCCTGCATGTGGAACCAGTGCTCTTCGTTACCGTGGGTAATCAACAACGAGGGCAATTTATTCGTAGTAGGATCGAGACGCATCGCGTGTGATCGCAGGCTGAATCCGTGTTGTTCCAGTGCCAGAATGGATTCTTCCATGGATGCCAGGGTCGTACAAAGCACCCGCATCTGGTCTCCCTCAACACGGCGACCGTCCTCGGCTTCGAACACTGTGTCACTCAAACCACGTTCCAGCAATTGCGACTTCATTTCGCCGTCGGACTGGATGTAATAGCGTTTTTTTCCCTGCTGGACACGGAACAACGGTGGCTGCGCCACATAAACATGCCCCCGTGCGACCAGTTCGTACATCTGACGATAGAAGAAGCACAGCAACAGCGTCCGAATATGACTGCCGTCCACGTCGGCGTCCGTCATGATGACGACTTTCTCGTACCGACGCTTGGTCAGATCCTGATCAGCACCAATGCCGGTACCGATCGCCTGAATCATCGACTGGACTTCCTGATTCTCCAAAACCTTTGCTTCACGACTTTTGTACGCGTTGATGATCTTACCTCGCAGCGGCAAGATCGCCTGAAAGTCTCGCATTCGACCACCTTCAGCCGAGCCACCCGCCGAATCACCCTCGACCAGGTAGAGCTCGCATTCCTCGGGATTCTTACTGATGCAATCGCGCAGTTTGCCGGGCAAACCGCCACCGCCCAGAGCATCTTTTCGTTTACGGAGCAGATCCTTGGCCTTGCGGGCCGCCTCTCTCGCCTCTGCCGCCAACAGACCCTTGCGGACGATCGTCTGTGCAACTCTGGGGTTCTCTTCAAAGTACTTCGCCAGTTGCTCTGACACACCGCCGCTGATAATCCCATCGATCTCGCTGTTTCCAAGCTTAGTCTTGGTCTGGCCTTCGAATTGGGGGTGGGGAACGCGAATGCTGAGAACTGCCGTAATGCCCTCGCGGAAATCATCACCACCGGGTGTTACCCCTTTGAAGAGGTTTTCTTTCTTGCCGTAGTTGTTCAGCGTACGTGTCAGTGCACTTCGAAAACCGGACACGTGCGTTCCGCCTTCGATCGTATGGATATTGTTGACATAGGACTGCACGTTTTCAGTGAATTCGGTGCTGTACTGCAATGCAATATCGTACTGGGTTCCCTCTTTTTCACCAATAATCTGAATCACGTCACTGTGCAACACATCGCTTGCCCGGTTGAGATGTTCAACGAATTCAACCAAGCCACGTTCGTACTTGAAGTCGCCTCCCTCGCCATTGCGTTCATCATGGAACTTGATGTGAACACCACTATTGAGGAATGCAAGTTCCTGTAAACGTTTGTAAAGCGCGTCGAAGTTGTACTTGGTGACACTGAAAATCTGATTGTCGGGTTTGAACGTGGTCTTGGTACCCGTCTTTTTGGTTGCCCGCCCCTTGAGGACAGGACCTGTTGGAACCCCTCGCTCGTATTCCTGCGTCCAAGTGGAACCATCGCGACTCACCTCGGTCTCAGCCCACTGACTGAGAAAATTGACGACAGTCACACCAACCCCGTGCAAACCACCCGATGTCTGGTAAGCACCTTTTTCAAACTTGCCACCAAATTTCAGAACGGTCATCACTCCCTCAAGAGTGCTGACCTCGCGATCCAATTCCTCGGACAATTGCTCGTGCCTGGTCACCGGAATGCCACGCCCATCATCCTCAACCGTCACACTGCCATCGGTGTGAACGGTGACGGAAACCGTCTTGGCGAAATCAGCCATCGCCTCATCGATGGAATTGTCGACAACCTCGTAAACGAGATGATGCAGTCCGCGCGTAGCGGTGTCGCCGATGTACATGCCCGGCCGTTCTCGCACATGCTCGAGGTCGGACAAGTGCTGCAAATCCGCATCGGTGTAGTTCGCATTTGCGGCGGGAACGGAAAAAGCGGGAGTTTCGTTGGAGGGAGAACTCGACTCAGGAGCATCGCTCATGAAGACCTGCAGAAAAGAGGTTGAATGAGAGTGGCCGCACATTGTCATGCGAAGCCCCAAATCTTAGCCTTTCTTGCTCTTTACCGCGATTGGGGATCAGACGAAACAAGACTACAAAACATGGATAAAATGGCGATTTATCGCTTTTCAAGATACTTCTGGTAGGCAGCCACCGCCAACTCGTCACAACGCTCGTTCTCAAGGTGTCCGGCGTGCCCTTTCACATGCTGGTATTGAACCGTGTGTTCAGCCATCAGTTGGTCCAAATGCTGCCATAATTCGACATTCTTAACCGGCACCATTTTGGAACCATCTTTGCGTTTCCAGCCACGCTTCTTCCAGCCTGCCATCCAACTGCTCATCCCCTGCAATACATAGCTGCTATCGGCATACAGGGTGACTTCGCAGGGCTCATTCAACGCCTCCAGCCCCCGAATCACAGCCGTCAATTCCATTTTATTGTTGGTGGATTGCGGCTCGCCATCGCTACGCTCGAGCTCTTTGTCCGTCTTGTTACAACGCAAGATGAAGGCCCAACCACCCGGGCCAGGATTGCCACTGCAGGCGCCATCGGTGTACAGACTGACTTGCTTCATTGACTTGGCTTCAGACGTGCTGAGTGACAGTGGAAAATAGCTCTCATGACGAGAATCAACTTAATCGGCGAACGGTAGTAAGAACACCGCAAACCCAATGAATTGATGTTTCCTCGGGAACGACACATCAAAAGGGGGCTTTGAGGTCAAAACCCTGTGCAATGTCAAAACCCTGTGCAATGTCAAAACCCTGTGCAATGTCA
>JAPKCI010000181.1 GCA_028823035.1 Rubripirellula sp. | reverse complement strand
TCAGGTAACCCACAGGGATTCCAGAGTCGCCGAGGATGCGCAGGACTGCTGAGCCGGCACAACCTGTTGCCCAGAAATCTGACTCTAGCCCTGAGCTTTGGCTTTCGTGCGAGCCTCACGCAGTCCGCGACTCAGAATGTCTCGCAGCATCGGTGAGAAATCTTCATACTTGGACTGATCAGGTGCACCATTGCTGAACTGGTAAATCGCATCGCGTGGCTTCACACCCAAAGCGATCAGCGTACTGCAGACGGTACCGTAGTCGCCATTGCGAACGACCATGCTTGGTCGCCCTTGCCCGACAGGTGCCCTCGCAAAGACTTTGCTGGCAACCGCCAGAAATTTAACCGGTGAATCGAGCGTCTGAAGCGTCAACAGTCGACGCGCCATTTGCACCCGCTGGTCTTCAGGGTCATTGAGGTTGCGAGCACCGATGATGTTCAGACCGTCCCGCAACTCAACCACTTCCTGACGCTCGTCAGCGTGAATTGCATAACCATTTTTGGCGTCCGCAATCAAAATATTGCAGCCGTCATAGCGGGTCTTGGCGAATTCAGCCTCCGCCTTTTCCAAAGCACGGCTCGCTGAAGTACAGCGAAGAAGGTCTAAAGCTAGCAAACCCCGGGACCGTTGTCCGAACAGTGGCATTGCTGTCGCTCGGTTACAGAGCCCGACGAACAATCCGTTTTGGTTGACACCCAACCAGGTGCCTCCCGCTTTCTGATCGATTCCACACAGAACACGCGGCTTGCCGGATTGAATGGACGGAGTCAAGCTCGGTCGATCGATGTACTCCTCACGGTTCGCTGCAACCAAGATGGGACTTTCGGGGACCAAACGGTACTGAACAGCCAGTAAGCACATCTCGCAGCTTTCTATTTCAAAAGATCGGTGATATCCAAAACCCGGTGCTGGAGCATGAGAAACGAATCAACACACACTCCAAGCAGGGCATAATGTATCCCCAGCACTGGCCTCTCCATACCCTCTATCGGGGGGTTAGTTGGTGAAATGATCCCATTCGAGGTGTTTTTGGTAGCGATTAGAGGAGTCTGGGCAAGCTTTGGCAAACCTTGGGCCGATAATAGCGGTTGCGGGCCTCTCAAAAGGTCCCAAATACCCATCCTCGCTAGGAATAGTAAGACGCCCTTATGAGTGTCGACCCGAAAAATAGTCACTCGCGTGCCGTGCTTTCGATCCAAACACCGGTTTGTGTCACGTTGGCCCGCAAGCGTGTTTCGCTGGACCACATCGTCAATCTGGTTCCAGGCGCGATGCTGACCTTCGACGCCCATTGCGACGAACCGCTCACGCTTGAAGCGGGGGGTGCACCGATCGCAACGGGTGAAACGGTCAAGATCGGTGACAAGTTCGGTATCCGCGTCCGAGAAATTCTGCACTCACGCAAGAACAAATCCTGAGCATCGTCTTTCCTCTTGCTGTCTGACATTCAGGCTGACGAGCGATCAGCGTAGGAATCAACCTATTGTTATGGGTACTGCAACTGCATGCAGTTCTGGGGATCCAACGACGCTGCGACACTGCGGTTAAATCCGGATGTTGTTACCGCAACGCACGGGATGGGTTGCATCTTTGACCGACAGCCATACTCTGCTGCTGAACCTGCGATGGCACAATCGACGCTACTTTCAACCGAAGCGTTTGTGCCGATGAGAATTTTCGTAGAAACTGCCATTCGCGAACAAATGCCAACTCGGCTAAGTATCAGCTGAGAATGTCCGCCCGCACTCGATGCCAGTTAAATTGCTGCTTCACCGCCCGCCACCTAACGCTCTTTGGAATTGCAAGCGATGTTAAAACCCAGCTACCCGTACTATCTGGGCGGCGAGGCCGTCGCCGCCAACGAAGATCTTGTCGTCACCGACAAGTACACCGGCGAGGTGGCAACTCGTGTCGCTGTGGCGGACGCCCAAGCCATTGATGCTGGGATTCAGGCGGCAGTGGACGCGAACGATGCGATGCGACAGATGCCGCCCTACGCGAGGCAGGCGATTCTGCAGCATTGCGTGAAGCGGTTCGAGGAGCGGTTTGACGAACTGGCGTTGTCGCTTTGCATCGAAGCTGGCAAACCGATCAAGGATTCCCGAGGTGAGGTCACTCGCCTGATCGACACTTTTCGCATCGCTGCAGAAGAATCGGTTCGCATCAGCGGCGAGGTTATGAATCTGGAAATCTCGCCTCGAGCCAAGGGTTATCGGGGGATGTTTCAACGTGTTCCGATCGGCCCCTGTTCGTTCATATCACCGTTCAACTTCCCGCTAAATCTTGCCGCCCACAAGATCGCACCCGCACTGGCGGTGGGCTGCCCGTTCGTACTCAAGCCGGCAAGTCGCACCCCCATTGGTGCTTTGATGATTGGCGAGGTGCTCGCTGAAACCGAGATTCCCGCGGGTGCATTTTCCATCCTGCCATGCAGTCGCGATGGAGCGGACCTGTTCACCACCGATGACCGACTCAAGCTGCTCAGTTTTACGGGTTCGCCGGCAGTCGGCTGGCAGCTAAAAGCCAAAGCCGGCAAAAAGCCAGTCGTGCTGGAATTGGGCGGCAATGCTGCCTGCATTGTGGATCACGACACAGATTTGGACGATGCCGTTGCCAGACTGGTGATCGGTGCTTTCTATCAATCTGGCCAAAGTTGCATTGGCGTCCAGCGAATCATCGTTCACGACAGCATTTATGAGGCACTGCGAGATAAACTGGTGACCGCGACGCAACAGTTGATCATGGGCGACCCCAAAGATGAACGTACCTTTATCGGGCCGATGATTTCAGCATCCGAGGCGCAGCGTCTTGAGGGCTGGATCAAGTCAGCAATCGATGCCGGTGGCAGGCTCCTGTGTGGAGGCCAACGTGACGGCGCCATGCTAGAGGCAACACTTCTGGAAGATGTGCCAAGGACCCAGGACATCTGCGCCAATGAAGCATTCGGCCCAGTCGCGGTGCTAAGCCGATTCACCTCGTTTGAAGATGCCCTGCAGGAAGTCAACGACAGCGTTTTTGGGTTACAGGCTGGTGTTTTCACCCGCGACCTTTACAAGATGCAACAAGCTTGGGACGAGTTGGACGTTGGTGGCGTTGTGATTGGCGACATTCCCTCCTGGCGGGTCGACAACATGCCTTATGGTGGGGTCAAGGAGAGCGGTCTGGGTCGCGAAGGAATCCGCTTCGCCATGCAAGACATGACTGAAATCCGCAACCTTGTGATCCGGACTCCCAGTCACTGATTGTCACGCACCCAAGGTGACTCCTGACGTATCCAAGGTGCCTCCTGACGTATCCAAGGTGACTCCTGACGTATCCGAGGTGCCTCCTGACGTATCCGAGGCGAGTCGTCAAATGCGGCATGAACGTGAACGATGCTTCAGTCCAGCGCAATCGGGACCTCAGCAGCGCGATTCCAGCTGGATCGCGGTGATCACTGACATCCATTGCCTTCAGTTAGATCGATTTCAGCTAGATCGATTTCAGCACCTTGGCGGCGGCGTCGATACTTTCATCGATCATCGCTTCGGTGTGGGTGCAACTGAAAAAGAGTGCTTCGAACTGGCTGCATGGCATGTAGACGCCTTCGTTGATCAGCCCCCAGAAGTAGCGACCAAAGGCATCCCGATCACAACGATCAGCATCCTGCCAATTATGAACGGAATCGGGATTAAAGAACAACGTCATCATGCTGCCGACCTGCTGCACCTGATGAGGGATGCCTGCGTCCGTCGCCGCACGATCCAAGCCGGCGGCCAACCGCTGTCCACGTGATTCCAGCTGTTCATAAGGTGGATCATCCCGCAACAATCGCAGGGTTGTACTTCCGGCGGCGACGGCGACGGGGTTGCCGCTCAGTGTTCCGGCCTGAAAGACCTTACCGACCGGCAGAACCTGATCCATGATGTCAGCCCGCCCGCCGTACGCTCCCAGTGGCATGCCGCCTCCGACAATTTTACCCAACGTCGTCATGTCGGGCCTGACGCCAAATCTTTCCTGAGCCCCACCAAAGGCCAAGCGAAAACCGGTCATGACCTCATCGAAAATCAGGATCGCGTCATCCTTTTCTGTCTCGCGTCTCAAGCAAGCAAGGAACTCAGGGGTTGCCGGCACGCAGCCCATATTGCCCACGACCGGTTCCAGAATGACCGCCGCGATCTGTCCGGGATACTCAGCAAATGCAGCGACCACTTCCTCGCAACTGTTGTACGACAGCACAATCGTGTCCTTGCCGGCACCAGCGGTCACGCCAGGCGAATCAGGCACACCGAGCGTTGCAGCCGCACTGCCAGCCGCAACCAGCAAGCTGTCGACGTGACCGTGATAGTTTCCAGAGAACTTGATGATCTTGTCGCGACCGGTGGCACCTCGCGCCACACGAATCGCGCTCATGGTTGCTTCGGTTCCGCTGTTGACCAGCCGAACCTTTTCAACACTATCGACCGCCTCAATGATTTGTTCTGCCAGAGCTGACTCAGCTTCGGTAGGAGCTCCGTAACTCGTTCCACGTTGTGCAGCGACGGTGATAGCCTCGATCACTTCGGGGTGTGCGTGTCCCAAAATCATGGGTCCCCAGGAACCGATAAAATCGAGAAAACGTCGACCGTCAATGTCGTACAGATAAGGCCCTTCAGCATGGTCGATGAACAGGGGCGTACCACCCACTGCTCCAAAGGCACGGGCGGGGCTATTGACTCCGCCAGGCATCAGTTTCCTGGCCCGCTCAAAAGCGGCAGCGCTTCGATCGCCGATGTTGTGAACAGTTGTCGTGGTCAAGTTCGCCTCTCTCGCTAATCAAACGCCAAAACGTGCCTGCAAGCCTTAAGTGTCGCTGTTAATCCCTGGTAATTGAAGTGGGTGATCCAGATTCCCATCCAGATTCCCATCCAGATTCCCATCCAGATTCCCCTCGAGCAACGATATCGCAGCAGGTCGTGTCACATTCCGCTACACCGACTCAAACACGCTGAATCAGGAAACACACCGCTTAAGAAAAAGAAGACCGGAAAGGAATTCTGGTCAACAGAGTGCTAAAGAAACAGGCTGCCATTTGGCAGCCTGTTTCATGGTTTCAAAACCCTGTCAGTTCATGAACCAACGAGGGGCTCAGGCAGAAGCCACATCAAGGGCTTCCTGAAGAGCGGACTTGGGCCGCACGCCGACAAAACTCTCGGCAACCTCACCACCTTTGAAGACAAGCAGAGTAGGAATGCTGCTGATGCCAAAACGTTGAGCGACCCCTGGATTGTCATCGATGTTCACTTTGCCAACGCTGATCGTGGGATTCTCAGTTGCCAATTCCTCGATCATCGGAGCGATTTGACGACACGGTCCACACCAAGGTGCCCAAAAGTCAACCAAAACGGCCCCGTCGGACTTCAGCACATCCGAGTCGAAATTATCGTCAGTGAATTCTTTTACGGCGTCAGAAGCCATCGTCTTCTTTCCTTTTTGTTAGTAAGTCGTCTTTCAGGTCGTTTCACCACCTGCAGACGCATCAAGTCACAGCGGCAGCCATCACTCGCTCGGAATGCAAAATTGTAAGAACCGCAGCGGCGGTGTCAATTTGATGTAAAAACGGATCAGCTTCATGAGTTCACTTCTCAATCATGATTTCAGGTCAAGCTGACGGTTTGGCAGGGATGCTGCCACGCTCAGCCTTCTTCAAGCAAGATTTGGGCCAATTGATCAAGAATCAGTGCGGTAGCCCCCCAAATCAAGTGTCCCTGATAAGCGAACGCCGGTGCACTGAATCGAAGCTGATCGACCTCGCCTGCGTCCGTCATGACCCCACGCTTGACCCATTGGTTTTGACTCACTGCCCCCGTTAAACCTGCAAAGCGGGACTCCGTTAGATCCGCCACGGGCAAAGCGATCACCTGATCGACCTCGACCGGGTCTGGTTTCCATGGATCAGGCCGGTCGATGACCGCGACCACCGGGTGAACAAAGTTATTGCTGGCATAAACGTATAGCGGGGATAGTTCACCACACCGTTGGAGAACGTTCGCATTGACGCCTAATTCTTCCCGAAACTCGCGGAAGGCAGCCTCTGACATGCTCTCACCCGGTTCAACGCGTCCGCCCGGCAAACAGACCTGTCCACCATGATGCTGCAGGTTTTGGGGTCTGCGGGTCAGTGGGATCACCCATCCATCCCTCGGGCAGCGGTACAGAGTGACCGCAACGGCAGCGATGCGTGAACTCAGGCCCACCGGCCCACGATGACGACCATAGGACAATTCCGGCACGAACCGCGAACGCGGTAGCGGTTTGCCATCGCTCAGGCGTGAACAAATTCGGTCAACTGCGATGTGAGAGACCGACATACTGCCATCACGCAATCTACTGACGATCAGGGGGAAATTCGTAAACGCCAAGCGGCTTACATCAACGTTTCCAGCAAACGTCGCAGTTTTCGCAACTCGACACGATGGTCCATGTCGTCGCTGGGGGTCATATGCACAACCAAACCACGATCATATTTGTCCCGTTCGAGCTGGGTGACCAGTTTGCCATAGTCAATCTCGCCCTGCCCCACACTGACCTGAAATGCGTCGGGGCGAGAATCCCGAAGATGCACATTGCAGACAAACTTGAGGATCTTGTCGAGGTTTTTGCCGTTGGCACTGCCACAAATGTAGACACTAGGATCCAGCGTGACCCCCAATCCGTCGACGTTGTTGCACAACACCATCAGAGTATCGGGGTCCTCACTGAGACACCCCAATTGGCTCCGAACTGCGACACGAATGCCCTCCGTTTCGGCGACCGTCACGAGTTTTTGCAGATGTTCAACTTCCTCGTTAAAGGGAGTGCCATGTTCACCTGAGGGAACCGTCACATTGACCACTTTGGTGGTTTTGGCGATACGACAGAACTCCTTGAAGTCGTCGTAGTGCTGTTCACCTGTGCTACCCAGTTCCAAGCTATAGCTTGAGATATCGAGCCGATGGGTATGTCGCAATACCTGAACCGCCCGGTCGGGATCCTGTAGAAGATCACTCGGTTTTACGGTGCCAGATTCGTGGACCGCGATCTCCACAGCCGCAAATTCGAGATCGGTGAGTACCTCAATGGCCTCTTCCAATTCCATTCCTGGCCAGCACTCAGTCGAAGCTGCTACAAACACGTTCCAATCCTTCTTACGTATCCTGGGCCCACGAGGTCCTCACGACGGTGCGGACCATTCCGTGCGGACCATTCCGTTGTACCGAATGATGTCACGGTCCCCCCGGCAGACGCACGTCGTCAGGGGACCCAGCAATCTCGCCCAGAGGGTCCAGATTGCATCTTCGTAACAGCTTACCGGTTTCCCCCCCTGTCGCAACAGACCGATACTGAGCAGGACGGGGTCGCTTTTCCGATTTTCAGGAAGCTCTGTCTTGCGTCAGCCGTTCGAGGATCGCCTCGGCAACCTGCTCAATCGACCTGCCTTTGGTATTAATCCGATGATCTGCCACATCCTCGTACTTGGCCTGTCGGGTCTGCAGCAATTGACGAATCTCCTGTAATTCGTCGAGCTTGGTCAAAGCGGGACGCTGATCGCCGGTCGCCTCGTCCTGCTGAAGCCTCTCGGCAATCGTCTCTGCATCGCACTGGAGCCAAAAGCAAATCCCGGTGGATTGGATGATCGAGCGGTTGATATCCCGGAGAACAGCTCCACCCCCCAGAGAAATCACCGAGTTCGAAGTCTGTGCCACCGACTCCAAGGCCGTCGTTTCCAAGTCTCGAAAGCTTGATTCACCGTCCTGCTGAAAGATCTCGCGGATCGACTTGCCAGCATTCGCGGCCACCACACCATCCAAATCGATCACCGTTCGTCCCAATGACTTGGCCAGGAGGGTGCCGATGGAGGTTTTGCCGGTCCCGCGAAACCCTGTCAGATAGATGATTTCAAATTTGGTCATGGACACCATTTTGCGGGGCTGAGAGCAAAAGAACGAGTCCCCGTCGCTTTTCCCCATTGCAGTGGGATTCATTTTCAATGGTGATAGCGACCGGCCATGATCGATACCCCGGCCGCCATGATAACCAACCGCCGTACTACTCGACCGACAGCGGATCCGATTGCAGGCAGGCTATCGATTGGTGATCGCTGCCCCGTTATGCTGATTTTGGCATCAACAACCGGACGAATCGCGAGGCAAAACCACAAGTCGAAACTTGCTCACCTGTCCTTCGAACATCCCGCCTTCGCTCTCCTTCAAAAGAAACAGCGCTGCGATTTTGGAAAAACAAGACGATCCTGACAGCCCAGACTCTGACACCCCAGACTCTGACAGCAACTGCTCGGGGAACTCAGACGGTACACCGCAGCCAGATCAGGCAAACGCCGACCGGGTCCGTCCGCGACGCCGCTGGTGGATGCCATGGTTGACCGTCTGTTTATCCCTGACACCATTCCTGTTGATCGAATTGGGGCTGCGATGGTTCGCACCGCAGCCAGTGAGCGAGACCAAGGTTGACCCTTACATCGATTTGCAACAACTGCAACCGCTGTTTGAACTCGAACCGAAGGCTGGCGTTTGGCAGATCCCCGATCATCGGATGAACTTTTTTCGCCCCGCGTCTTTCGTTGCCAACAAGACTGAAGGGACCAAACGAATCTTTGTGCTGGGTGGATCGACAGTGCAGGGCAGACCGTTCTCGACGGAAACCGCATTTTCGACATGGCTGCAACTGCGTCTGCAAGCAGAGTTTCCAAAAACCAAAGTCGAAGTGATCAACGTTGGCGGGATTTCGTACGCAAGCTACCGGGTATCAAAGCTTCTGAGTGAAGTCATGGAGCACCAGCCCGATGCCGTTGTTCTTTACACCGGACACAATGAGTTTCTCGAAGATCGCGAATATGGCGAACTGTTGGAAGCCAGCGTCATCCGGACGTGGCTGTCCAACTTGTCTGGCAAGGTTCGAATGGTTTCGTGGTTGCAAGAAAAACTTCGCCGCCCCGCGAAACCGGTTGTGGAAATACCGCAGGAAGTCGATGCCCGGTTGGATCACCTCGGCGGGCTAGAAAAATACCATCGCGACGCCAACTGGAGGCTCGGGGTCGAAAATCATTTCGACCAAACGCTTCGAAATATGGTCCAGCGTGTCAAAGCTGCCAATCTTCCCCTGTGGCTATGCATGCCGACATGCGACCTGATCAACACACCACCTTTTAAACTGGAATTGGCAAACGACCTGTCGGCGCAAGAACGCGACGAGTGGAGAACAGCTTGGCAAACTGCCAATGATCATGGTTTACCAAGTTCGCAACGCCTGGCTGCGTGCAATCGCTGCCTTGCCATTGATGCACTGGATTCCGGAGCCCACTATGTTGCTGGCCGTTTGCTTTACGAGCAGGCAGATCGCGAGAATGCCAGTGAGCATTTGATCGCAGCGCGTGATCTTGATGTCTGTCCACTAAGAGCAACCACGGCGATTGAACAGTCCGTGATTCGAATCGCAGCAGAAGAAAACATTCCACTAATCCTGACACCCACCCTGTTTGACCTGCGTGATGCCAACGGAAACCGCACCCCGGACGGTATCGCGGATCCTGAATTCTTTGTTGATCACCTGCACCCCTCGCTGACGGGACATCAAGTGCTGGGGAAAACGCTCGCAGAAAACATGAGGCAACACGACCTGTTTGTCGGTTTGGAACGTTTGCAAAACTCAGAAGAAATCGAACAGCGTTTCCAGGCTCTGGCAGAAAAGCATCTGGCAGGATTAAGCGAAGCGTACTACGCACGCGGCAAACAACGTCTGGAAGGCTTGCGTCGCTGGGCAGCAGGCCGTGTCGGACAACCTCCAAAATCACCCGAAAACTGACACCGCTGGGGAAATGCGCTAGAATCGCCAAGGTCCCAGAGCGTCTATCGAATTACGAACGTTCACAACCACTCCAGCAGCGGCCGTCGGGAAAATAAATGAAACGCTTCATGTGCCTGATACTGTTCTTCATCCTGATTTCTCCGCCGACGATTCATCGAGGTAGTTTTGCACAAGAAGCCGAAATCACCCCAGTCACGGAAGTTGATGAAACGGAAATTCCTGTCGGATCATCAGACACAGTTGAATCTGGTCAGGAAGCGAACACCGAGTTCCTGATCGACCAACTGGAAGGTCCCTTTGAGGCCGAAGACATTGCCACCACCTCAGGCTGGATTCAGGCTAGCGGGATCACGGAATTGCTAGGACCTTTGACGCCACTGGCGCTGTCACCTTTCTTTGGTGTGACATGTCTGTCGGCAATGTCACTTTGGGGCCCTGAGTGGGCAGCCACCAGCCCGATGCTTGGGACGAGCGGTGCTTTGCGCAGCGAAACCATTTTTATCACATTTCTGTTGCTGACCATCATCACCAGCATTCCTCGCTTCACAAAGGTCAGTAAACCGATTGCTCAAGCAGTCGATCGCCTCGAAGCCTATGCGGTCATCGTGATCCTACTGGTGATCAAGATTGCAGCCTCCCTCGAATCTAGCGGGCAGGTACCAGTCGCGATGATCCAAATGGGAATGTTCAGCATGACGTTCGATACCTTATTGGCAATCGCGATGATCGTGAACGTGCTGATCATCAACAGCGTCAAATTCTTCTTTGAGTTTCTAGCGTGGTTGACCCCCGTTCCATTCTTGGACGCCCTCTTTGAACTTTGCAACAAGACTCTCTGCCTCGGCCTGATGGCGATCTATGCCCTCAGCCCAATGCTGGCAACGGTCATCAATCTGGCATTCTTTCTTGTCGCTGCCATTCTGTTTCGCTGCATCTATCGACGCACTCGCTTCTATCGCTCGATGATCCTCGATCCCGTCCTGGCCCGCCTGTGGCCACCCTATGGCAAGCCACGACGTGCGGAACTCATCGTTTTCAACCGCAGCGAAATGGGGAATTTCCCCGCCAAAAGTCGCCTTCGCTTGCAGCGATGCGAAAATAAATCCGCAGGCTGGCAGTTGCAGGAATCCCGTTGGTGGTTGCCTCAGCGGGAACATCACATCGAGTCCACGACAGATCTCACGATCCAACTGGGCTGGATCATGAATTCAGTACAGGCCAAGGCATCCGACACCGACGCTTGCGTCAAGTACATTCTGACGTTCAGTCGACGGTACAATCCGGATGCACTGCGAACGATAGCCGATCAGCTTGGAATCCCACTGACCGCGGACATGCTTGAACCAAGCAACGTTGAACGGGCGTTGGAATTCAGTTAACACGAACAAGGGATGGACGACAGGCGGCCTGGATAGTGGCGACTCGATAGTAGCGGCTAGTTGCTGGGCGGGCGTGTTCGGTGACATCCACGTGACGCCACCCAGATCAGGCGGTCGGTCCATCCTGCAGCAGTTCTTCGTCAGGGTTTCGGGAATGATCCAACCGGTAGTGCGGTACCAGCAGGGAATCACACGATCCATCGATCTCATTCGGCCCCTCACTCTCTCAGGCAAGATCGACTAGGCTTGGAGTTTTGATCATCCGTACAAATACAGGACCATGCCTGATTTGTCCGAATGCTTGATGACATAGGGTCTCCGTGTTTCCACATCCCAGCCATTACTGGTTTCCACATCCCAGCCATTACTGCGTGATCCCCGGCAAGGCACCGTTTCACCCCGTCAGTCGTGACACATCCGCCCCTGTGGGTCAGGTATGACATTGAATCGCCAATCCTTTGATCTGATTGCCGCCTGTGCCTTTGGTCTCGAAGCCGTAGTGCGTCGCGAGCTGGATGGTTTGGGCATTCAAGCCACGATTGGCGAATCGGGGCGAATACATTTCCAAGGTGATGCCTCAACGGTTTGCCAAACCAATCTTTGGCTGCGGACAGCAGACCGAGTCCTGATACGTGTGGCGGAATTTCCAGCTGCTGATTTCGAAGCGTTGTTCGAAACGACAAAGCAGATTTGTTGGAGTGAGTTGCTTCCGCCGGATGCGGCTTTTCCCGTCACGGGCCGATCCATTAAATCAACGCTGACGAGTGTTCCAGCCTGTCAACGCGCAGTCAAACGCGCTATTGTCGACGCCTTGCGCCGAGATCACCAGACCGAAGAACTGCCGGAAACTGGTCCTGAATACAAGATTGACATCGCGATTCTGAAAGATGTTGCCACTCTGACGCTCGACACCACCGGCCGCAGCCTGCACCGCCGGGGTTATCGCACACACATTTCCCAAGCTCCGCTGAAAGAAACGTTGGCCGCAGCCATGGTGCTGCTGAGTTTCTGGCGTTCTGGACGTCCCTTGATTGACCCCTTTTGCGGCAGCGGCACCATTCCGATTGAGGCGGCTCGTATCGGACGAAACATGGCCCCAGGACGCCATCGTGAATTCGCCTGTGAGGCATGGACTGACTTCCCCGCTGACATGTGGCAAGCAGCCCGAGAGGCTGCTGACGCAGCCGTGCTCGAACCACTGGAAGAAAAACTGCTGGGAAGTGACATTGATCATCGAGCTTTGAAAGCGGCTCGAGAAAATGCTGAGCGGGCGGGGGTTGCATCGGACATTCACTTTCAAGCAATGTCCATGCAATCGGTCACCAGCAAACGACGCTTCGGGTGTCTGGTCACCAATCCCCCCTACGGCCAACGGATGGGGCATGACTATGACCTCGAACTGCTTTATCAAACCATCCCGAACGTGCTGCGAAAGTTGCCAACATGGTCGCATTACTTTCTGACAGCTTTTCCTGGGTTTGAACGCACACTGGGTCGCACCGCTGATCGCCGACGCAAACTCTACAACGGCCGAATTGAGTGCACCTATTTCCAGTACCACGGTCCAAAACCGGTAACCGGCAAAGGCCTGGAACCGAACAATCCCAACGAGGATCTATCGGCTGATACAACCGACAGTCCCCAACCACGGGATACCTTGAGCGTTGCCGCGACCCCAGACGCAACTACCGCGCCACCAGACGCAACTGCCGCGACCCCAGACGCAACTACCGCGCCACCAGATGCAACTGCCGCGACCCCAGACGCAACTGCCGCGACCCCAGACGCAACTACCGCGACCCCAGACGCAACTGCCGCGACCCCAGACGCAACTACCGCGCCACCAGACGCAACTACCGCGCCACCAGACGCAACTACCGCGCCACCAGACGCAACTA
>JAPKCI010000180.1 GCA_028823035.1 Rubripirellula sp. | reverse complement strand
ACGAGGTCTGATACGAGGTCTGATACGAGGTCTGATACGAGGTCTGATACGAGGTCTGATGCGAGGTCTGATGCGAGGCCTGATGCGAGGCCTGATGTAATTGCGATCAAGAATGACCGCAGCTAGTCTAGACGCAAAAACATGACGACTGAAATCAACGCTCTGGTGGGAGCAAATGGTAAACTGTCGTCATCCGCCATTGTGCCAACCCGCCGACACCTTTCACCCAAAGAGCCAAATCCGTTGCAATCCTCAAGCCTCAGTCCCCTTGCATCGCAGATTCGTCTGTTCCTGATTGCCTCATGTTTGTGGATTCTAAACAGTGGAATCGATGCGTTGGGCGATAACGGAATCGACGATGCTGATCCGCGGCCCAATATTTTATTGATCATGTGTGATGACATGGGATTCTCAGACATTGGTTGCTATGGGGGTGAAGTCGAAACCCCCAACCTTGACCGACTTGCTCACGAGGGCATGCGATTTCGGACCTTCTATAACAATGCCAAGTGTGAACACACACGGGCGTCGTTGCTAACAGGCCGCTGGTGGCATCATGTGGGTGCCTCTGCCACGGTCCACTACTCGGCACCAACGTTTGGTGAACAGATGCGAGAGGCTGGGTACCGCACCTTGATGGCAGGCAAGTGGCACGCTGGCCAAACCCCCTACCAACGAGGATTCGATCGTTACTACGGTTTGACAGACGGTTGCTGCAATTTCTGGAATCCAGGTAACTCGCGTGACGATGAACCGCAACCTGCACGCAAGAAAGTCCGCCGTTGGGCGATCGATGACAAAGAGTTCACGCCCTTCACACCTTCCGACCCAGATTTCTACACAACAGATGCCTTCACAAACTACGCGTTAAGCTATCTGGAAGAGTACCGCAACGAAACCAAACCGTTTCTTCTTTACGTTGCGTACACCGCCCCCCATTATCCGCTGCACGCCAGCGAGCAGGACATTGCCAAATATCGCGGCAAGTACAAAAACATTGGCTGGGACCGTTTACGTCAACAGCGTTTTGCGAGGCAACAGGAATTAGGGGTATTGCCTGCGGGTGCCACCTTGTCGAAACGTGAGAGTTCAATCAAAGCATGGGATACCGTCGACAAACACAGTCTCGATTGGTGGGACCTGCGGATGGCTACCTACGCGGCGATGATCGATCGCATGGACCGCAACATTGGGCGGATCCTTGCCAAACTGCAGGAGACAGGGCAAGCAGACAACACTGTGATCTTTTTTTTGTCGGACAACGGTGCCTGCAACGATTCGGCTGATCGGTCAACGGTCAAAGGAACCATGCCATGGGAGGTCACGAGCTATCTAACACAGGGACGCCCTTGGGCAAACGCCTCCAATACTCCCTATCGCCAATACAAGACAACTGACTACGAGGGTGGAACACATACTCCCATGATCGCGTACTGGCCCAAAGTGATTTCGAAGGGTTCCTTCACAAATCACGCAGGGCATCTGATCGACTTTCTGCCCACGATGCTGGATCTGGCCGGTGCCGCCCCCGACGACAGTTTACCAGGGCATTCGCTGACCGCGGTACTCAAAGGCGAGGCAGTATCCCGACCTTGGCCACTGTTCTGGCAGTTTGGAAAGTCCCAAGCCATTCGGGACCGAAACTGGAAAATGGTCAAGCATGCCAAGGGCGAATGGGAACTCTACGATTTAGACAAAGATCCTACCGAAATGCAGGACATTGCTACGAACAACCCCGACAGGGTCGCAAGCATGGCTTCGCAGTGGACCGACTGGTGGAACGACAAACCAGCTAAGCAATGACTCAAAGAACGGCAGCGATCAACGAGGCTTGACGGGGCCGGACGACCGAAAAGAACCGTCCAGTGACACCGATGGGATCATCGACAGATGCCCCGCATCAGTCTTCTTCTGGCCCGGTATCATTTCGATGTCGTCGGTGCAGATACAACTTGATAGGAACTTCGCCAAACGACAGATGATCGCGGAGAACCCCCAACAGATAACGGCGGTAGTCATTCCCGAACGCCTTGGGTTCGGCACACATCAAGACAACCGTTGGTGGTTCGGTCGCGACCTGAGTCGCGTAGTAAATCTTGGGCCGACGATTCTGGTAGAGCGGTGGTTGGTGAGCATCGATGGCCGCCCGAATCAGGCGATTCAATACACCGGTAGAAACGCGTTCTCGCGACTGCTTGAACAACATTGTTGAATGATTCAACAATGCCTTCACGTTTTTTCCTGTCTGTCCGGTAATGAAGCCGATGGGGGCATAAGCGAGAGATGGAAACTGCGCCCGCAGGTAACGCACCCACCGCTCAGTCTCGACCGAACCATGAAGCATGTCCCATTTATTGATCACAAAAATGCACGGTTTGTGATTCTCCATCACGTAACCCATCAGTTGTTTGTCAACTTTACTGACGGTTTCCGTAGCGTCAAAAAACATCAGCACGACATCGGCGCGTCTCACGCTACGCTGAGCTCGGTGGCTTCCGTAGTACTCCAGATCGGTCCGCTGGCTTTTGCGTTTCCGCAACCCCGGTGTGTCCATCGCAATGAAAGTCTGCCCATCAAGTTCAAAACGCACATCAACGCTATCACGTGTTGTCCCTGGAACCTCACTGACAATCATTCGTTCCGTTTCGACCAAGGTATTGACGAAGGTGCTCTTGCCGACGTTTCGGCGTCCGACGATTGCCAGCTTCATCTGGGGTGTCGCAACAGTTTCCTCATTCGGTTCAGGCAGTCGTTCTACGATCAATTCGAGCAATCGGTCACGATTCCGGTTCTGCGTGGTGCTTGTGCACAGCACATGGCCTCGGCCCAACTTGTGAAATTCCTCGGACTGGATTTCCTGATGCTTTTGATCCGACTTGTTGGCGACCAGAATGACGGGTTTTTCGACGCCGCGTAAACGCTCGGCGACCATCTCATCCAGGGGCATCAGGCCAGTCTGGACATCTACCACCAACAAAATCACATCCGCAGCATTGATTGCCAACTCGATCTGCCGGCGGACATCCGCGGTCAAATCGTCTTCATCCTCGCCCCCCATGCCACCAGTGTCGATCAATTCGAAGTAACGCTCATTCGCCTCGATCAGGGTTGTCATGCGATCACGCGTGACACCGGATTGGTCATCAACGATGGCCAGTCGGATATGAGCCAACCAATTGAAAAGGCTGCTCTTACCGACGTTTGGACGACCGACGATGGCGACTTGGGGAACTGACATGAGAGACTACTTGAAAGGGCATCTGTGAACGCCGGAGCACTCGCTCACAGGACCGAACACGGTCAGCGAAACAAGAGACGACTGGGAAGAAACGAATGAGCCATGAACCATTGCCACAGCACGACATGAGTCCGCCTATCGACTCCATGACCACCGCGTATTCACGACAACTGAGCCAGCGGGCTCAGCAGAAAGCGTAAACACAGTAAGGTAAATGGGATAGTCCTGTTTCGCCTGTCATCCAGTCACATACTCTCTGAGGTCGGCAACAATTGGCTTCCTGACTCGTTTGCCCCCAGCGAACGCGACTCGTTGCACCCAGCAAAACAGCCAACCCGATGTCAAATCCCCGCTCGCACGATCCCAGCTCGCACGATCCCATCCCAGACCGATACAATCAGGCGATAACTGATATCCGGCAGTGGCTGCCCAAACCTGACTGCGTGAATGAACCGACATGATTCATGCCAATTCGTGACTGACTCGCCATGACCTCATCCGAAACTCAAGCAAATCAACCATCCGTCCAGCCCCCCCCAGAGCAAGGCTTGGCGGACAGCCAGATTTCGGGTTCGTTGGATGCCCAACAAATCAAGGCAGAGGCAGCGGCATTGGCTGCGCACCTGCAACGCTCAGGGGTTCAATGGCTACCCAATCCTGTCGCTTCTGCGACCGAGCAGCTCGCATCGCAATTTCCATCCGTGAGCGAACCAACGGCAATCGCTACCGATCCAACCAGTGTTGTAGCCAATAAAAAAGCGGCCCCTACCCCAGCACGAACCCCAGCACGAACCCCAGCACGAACTCCAGCACGAATTCCAGCCGAAACGACCGCGGGAGACGGCGGCACGGTAGCGCCCGGACCTAGATCAGCGAGTCGTCGCGGCGACGAACATCAGCCCTCTTCCAATCGACCCGCAACACGACTGCATCGCGTTTCTGCCATCAACGCAGGGTCGGGTGATTATCCCGGTGATTCATTGGCGACGGATCAACGATTCGAACAACTGCAGCAGTTAGAGCAAAAGGTCGCCGCCTGCACCCAGTGCACCGCTCTGGCAAGCTGCCGCAACAAGACCGTTTTCGGTGAGGGGAATCAGAGTCCAAGAGTGGCCTTCTTTGGTGAGGGGCCAGGCAGTGATGAGGATCGCACAGGGCGGCCCTTTGTAGGGCAAGCCGGCGAGCTACTCACGCGAATGATGGATGCATGCACCTTTCGACGCGAAGATGTCTACATCCTTAACACCATCAAGTGCAGACCTCCAGCAAACCGCAATCCAGAGGCCGAGGAACTCGATAATTGCCGCGGATTCTATGAACAGCAACTCAATCTGCTCAGGCCGGAATACATCGTTTGCCTTGGTGCCGTCAGTGCACAGGAACTACTCAAGACGAAACTGCCAGTCGGCCAGCTACGTGGAAACCTGCACCGCTATTTTGCTAGCAAGGTACTCGTGACTTATCACCCAGCTTATTTACTGCGAAACCCGGCAGCCAAAAAAGCAGCATGGCAAGACCTGCAACTATTAATTCGCGATGCAGGAATCGAGCTTCCGAAGCGTTAAGCGATGGTGTCCAACAGGACACAGGTTTTTTTATTTCGCTGAAACGTGTCATTC
Organism: Rubripirellula sp.; assembly: GCA_028823035.1. Taxonomy (GTDB): domain Bacteria; phylum Planctomycetota; class Planctomycetia; order Pirellulales; family Pirellulaceae; genus Rubripirellula. The sequence goes on along the minus strand of JAPKCI010000180.1, from coordinate 8,324 downwards.
CAAATTTCGCTATTGACCGTTTCGGCCAGATGGGAACAATTCTAACAACGGTGAAGCAATGATTGCTCACCTCGCAGCTGTGGAACAGCTGCGAATACGAATGACACGATGTGCAGGGAGGCCATCATGCACCACGGAATCCAGCGTTCCGAAACTTCGGAAGCAAATTACGTTTTTCCAGCGAAGGCTAAGTCGATCGTCGATCTGGCATCCGGGAAGTTTCCTGGAACCGATCTTTCTGAGGCGAGCCAACCATTCAGTGCTGCCAGACAAGAAACACTCTCTCTGAAGGCATTGATCTCGGATGCCCGGTTCTTCGCTGGACAAGACATCGAGTTTGATTCAATCGCCGAACACTCGGATCAGGCGTCCACCGGTCAACTGGTGGTCTACCGCATTGGTGAGGACAACCCATCGCGAGTGGTTGCTGATGCATTAGCACGAGGTGCTAGCGGAATTCTGACGGAACAATTACTACCATGCCCCCTGCCGCAGTGCATTGTTGGCGACATGGAAGTTGCTCTGTCAGAGATCGCAGCCCAGCAAGCGGGTCATCCCGACCGGCAGCTGCTGACCATCGGTGTCATTGGCTCGGCAGGTAAAACCAGCACATCGTTACTCATTTCATCCCTGTTACGGTCGTCATCGATTCGCACGGCCTATCAAACAGACCTCGGCGAGAGTGATGGCCTCGTACAATCGACCGCCGATGCAAAACTGCCAACCAACCGAGAGTTGGTGCAATGGCTTCTGGAAGCCAAGGACAGCCAGTGCAAAGCGACAGTGATCGAACTCTCGGAAACTGAAGCAAGGCACGGCAAATACGATGCAATTCAGTTTGACATCCTTGTGATTTGCGGTGCGGCAACAGGCATTGATGACTTCGGACCATCGGGACTGCAGTGCAGTTTGGAACGGGTAGCCACCGACGGTGTGGTGATTGCGCCCGCCGACGAGACCGGTGTGATCCGCGAAATCCAGAACCACGGCCTTCAAACCCTGACCTACGGCGTTCGGAAGAATGCGGATGTCACAGCTCAAATTTTCGAACAGTCCAACGGCATGACAACGCTGCTGGTAACCCATCAAGACTCGAGTACGGTGATGGAAACCAGCCTGTGCGGTGAAGCGATGGCAGCCAATCTTGCTGCGGCCACCCTGGTTGGTCTCTTGCTTGCCGAGCCCTTACAGAAAATAGTCGAAAAATTAAGTCAGCTGCGAACGATTCCGGGCCGCGGCCAACGTTTGGAACAATATGGGCATGCGACCGTTGTGATTGATGCTGGTGGTTCCCCTGCCAGAGCAGTCACGGCGATGCGTACTTTTCGCGACATGAAAGCAGGCGGACGTCTGTGGTGTGTGCTGGCGATCGATTCAAAGTCAGAAGCAGACATACTGGCGCAGTACGGCACGCAGCTTGAACGTTTTACGGATCACGCAATCGTCACGGCAACTAACGATTCACGTGCAGGTTTTCTTGCCGCATCGCACAAGGTCCTGGATGGTGTCACGAAATGTGCTGCGTTTCGGCTGGTAGCCAATCGCCAGCGGGCGATTGAATGGGCCGTTTCAGAAGCTGCCCCCAACGACACCCTACTGATCATCACGGGCGAGCAGGGATTGACTGCTCATGAGCAGCGGTCAGACCTCAAACGAGTCACCGAGTGTGTTGAACGGACACAGCAGGCCGACCATGCGGCAAGTGATTCCAATCAACCCAAGCTATCCATTTTTGGATCGTGATGGCATGCTGCCGTAAAAAGCCGACTGTCGCAATCAAGCCGCGACAGACAAGGCATTACTGCTTAAGGCAATGAATCATCAATGCCTGCCACTCGATCCATTGAGCCAATTGACACCTCTGATAATCTTCACCACCCTGTTTTACAGCTCGGCTGCAGAGGTCAACAAACTCGAAGGGGTCTTCGTAAAATCCGTCACACAATTCCTGCAATTGCTGGAAAACCGGATGATTGCCAACCTTTCGAAACCAGTACTTTGCGTTCCCAAAATCACCTTCGCGGCGATGCATGATTCCGTGCCAGAAACTTCCTTCAGCCGATGTCAGATCCTGGCTAATCGAATGACTTTGATCAAGATCTCCTGCCAGCAGCCAGAGTCCACTAAGGCAAAGATCTGTCTGTGATTTCGTCAAATTCAGCCCTGCGTGATCGGTAAGACCCGGTATGGGTGGTAAAAACAGAGGGCCGGCCAACAACTCGCTGAGTCCCCTCGCCGACGCCCCGCCCCCCAAACCAGGCATCTCCGCTGCGTCGATCGCCACCCGCAGTGAGTCAGGCAAAACAGCGAGTTCGGTGGTGGCAAATGAGTCAAGTTGGGGCATGGAATGATCTCCTTGAATCTAGCAACTGGGCAAATCGTGTCTGAAATGCTGATGGTTTCGCAGAATCGTGCATATCGCGAAGGCTACCGATCCGGATCGTCGATTGCTAGACTACACTTTGCAGGGGGGGAAGCCGCTCGGCGTCCATCTGGCGATGCCTGACCAGAATGCACAGGTAACTGCCCCAGCCCCATGTGGTATTTTGGTGCAAGGTTTCGTGAAAACACTTGCCAAACCTATTAAACAGCTTCATCACTCTTAACTTTTTAACGATTCCGATGAGCAGCGGCGACACATCCTTAACGGACGACCAAGGTCCTTCCGAAACAAGCAATCCCCAAACAGCGTCCGAAGCGCAAGCAAGCTCCGCTAAGCCGATGAGCGTTGCCGCCACTACGGAAGTCGTCTCTGGGGAAGATTCGGAGAGTACACAACCGATGGCAAAGCCCGAGGGACCTCTTTCCAAGCTGGCACGGGGAGACGGTCCATTGGCAGCTCGAGGGCTAGGCGTTGTAAAGCCGGCATCTCCTATGGTCAGCACCGAAGATGTTGAGAGCGGTGTTCAAAGCGGGAAAGGGAAGGGACCGAATAAGAAATCGAGTCCGCTGCCGCGTTTGGCAGGCGACAAGCCCAGTCCCAAACGTCCTCAAAAGGCATCCACCAGCAAAGTGGCGATCCCCAACTTACGCCACGCTCTACCAGATGATATCCAAGCCGAATTGGATGCAGAACTCGCGGCCACTGATGTCGAAGCCATGCTCAGCGGGCCAGCCGGCATGGCCAATCGCGCAGAACCGCTTGTTGATGGGGCAACGGTGCAAGGACAAGTCCTCAAAATTCACGATGACAACGTGTTCGTTGCCTTAGGAGGGCCCGACGAAGGAGTCGTCGCATTCGATCAATTCGAAACGGAACCGGCCGTTGGCGATTCCATTGACGTCATCATTAGGGGTGTGAGCCGGGAAGACGGATTGTACGCACTGGGACTGCCCGGTAGCGCTATCGAAGCCTCTGACTGGGAAGACATCGAGGAGGGCTCGGTCGTCGAAGTCACCGTGACTGGCAGTAACGCTGGCGGACTCGAATGTAAGATTGGCGGCGCCAAAGGTTTCATTCCGATCAGCCAGATCAGCGAGTACCGTGTCGAAGAAACCAGCGAATTTGTCGGTCAGAGATTTCGCTGCGTCGTCACGGAATCCAGCCAGAAACGCGGAAACCTAGTTCTGAGTCGACGCGCCATTCTTGAGCGCGAACGAGAAGAGAAACGCAAAGAACAACTTGAAAAGATCGAAGTTGGCGACGAACTTGAGGGCATTGTCCGAACGATCAAGGACTTTGGTGCGTTCGTTGACCTCGGCGGTCTCGACGGTCTGATTCATATCAGCAAGCTGAGTTGGGACAGAGTAAAACATCCCAGCGATGTACTGGAAATCGGTCAGAAAGTCACCGTACAGATTGATTCGGTTGACAAAGAAAACAGCAAGATTTCGCTTTCCTATCGCGACTTACTGGAAAATCCTTGGGATACGGCCGAGCAGCAATTCGAGATTGGATCCGTTCATCAAGGAGAGGTCACTCGCATTGCGGCCTTCGGTTGCTTCGTCAAACTCACCTCTGGCATTGAGGGACTGGTCCACATCAGTGAACTGGCTCACCACCGCGTTTCAAAAGTTGGTGCGTTCGTCAGCGAGGGGCAAGAGGTCGAGGTAAAGGTGCTGAGTTTCGACCGTGATGCACAGAAAATCGGGCTGTCAATCAAGGCGGCTCAACAGACGCTGGTTGACACCCCTGACGCTGAGCCTGAGACCGTGGAACCACCCAGGGAAGTGGCCGTCAAAGCCATGCACACAGGGCCACTCAAGGGCGGCAACAATAGTGACGCGGGTGGCGAGCGATTCGGGCTCCGTTGGTAGCAAAACGTTCCTCGCCGGCAGGATGGAGTCTGAGGGAGAATCTCAGCAGTTAAACGTTTTGCCGTTATTTTCTGCATAACCGGCGCAATCGCGCCCCCGGGCAATTAGTCTGCATTGGGTGCCACTGGAATCTCGGTTCCGATCGGGCGGGTCGTGGCATCGGACCCTGTGTTCTGGCTGATTCAGCAATGGTTGGTCGGTCATCACGGGGCACCGTTAAGCCCAATGATGTGGACTATCCCAATGCACCTCTATTTTTTCCTGCTTGTCATTGTGTCGCTCAGCTGTGGGTCGCTACCACCAGTGGACACGTCACTCGCCCAGGCATCACTCGCCACGCTGTGCATGGTCACCGCTCTGACACTTTTGTGTCACATTGCTGGCAGAATCTGTGCTCAGCAAATTCACAACGAGAACTTGGATCCACTGATCGGCGCCGAATTGCTCGAACGCCAAATGAATGCTTTCCGTTGGCTGGGACTCGGCATCGTCGTTCTCTGCCTGGGAGGCTTTGGCTTGGCAAGCGCAAGCGGAAAAGCTCCGATCCTCAATCATTCTTTTTTTCTGCAAGCGTTGATTCTGCTTGCTCCAGGACTGACGATTACAATCGCCACGTGGTCCGCGCATCAATACTATCGAAGCCTGACAGGGCTGGCGGATCGCAAACAGAAAACCCATGTTTCTTGTCTTTGGCAGCGTTTCCGTGGCACAGTAGCGTGGCTCGTTGTCCCCATCCTACTGTTGCTTGGAATGACCGACTTGATCGGCACGTTGCCAATCGATGAGGGCGTCGCAGCGGCAATCACCGTGGTAGGCATGCTGTTATTCGTACCACTCGGGCTGCCATGGCTGATCCGCCATTTGTTCAAAACATCGAAGCTGGACGTCTCGACAGAAACATGGATCCAACAAATCCTGACGGCGACCGGCTTGAGAAGCACACGCATCCTCCGGTGGCACACGGGTCATCAATCGTTCAATGCCATGGTTGCCGGGTTCATCCCACCGTTGAGGACGTTGCTGGTTTCAGATCGCCTGATCGACGAATTACCACGAGATCAAGTTGCCATGGTCGTACTCCACGAAGCCGCCCACCTGCGTCGTTTCCATGTTCCAATTCGCATGTTGACCATCGTTCCAGCTTGGCTTCTGGGCGGCTTCATCACCCGCCTTGCGAACGGCCATTCGTGGGGAATCCTAGCAGGCAGCATTGTGGCGATTGTACTGACGATGATTGGCCTTCGGATTGCAGCCTTTCGCACAGAACTGGACGCGGACCTGCACGCCTGCCGGATGGCAGTCGACATGGCAGACCAAATCGAGTGCGTTCCTGCTAGCTATCAGCAGGCTTCGGCAGCACTCTCATCGGCACTGCTGCGGATCACTCTGGAACATCCCGGGGCAAGAAAGGCCACCTGGTTACACCCCAGCGTATCAGAGCGAATTGCCTCGATGCAGCGTCATGGGGTTCCCCAAACCACACCCAACATCCCAACAAACGCAATCGCACAGTAAATCTGAGTTCCACTCGGCTTTCAGAGCAGCAAAACGAGGGCTGACGTAAATGCTTCGCTGAGATTGCGAACCAAATTAGCGCGACCGCAGCCAAACGTCCCCGACACCGCAGCCAGACGTTCCGTGGCACTCGGCTCAACCAGCAGTGCACCAGCCCAAGCCAGATTTTCGCCGAAACTTCATCAAACGGAACATCGGCATTGAATCCACGGTAGCCCCATTCACTCAAACGGTTAACGGCTCCATAATCCCTGTCTCGATCTATCTATATGGCTGCAGTTCCGACAAGGGGGCAGCCGATCTGACCTACATCGCCTGCCGGAGAAAAAATCATGGGACGCTCGGGAATCATCACATTCAAAGGGAATCCAATGACACTTGAGGGTGACGACGTGGTTGTCGGTGCCGATGCCCCCGAATTCACCCTGCACTACGCTGATGCTGGTATTCAGGCGTTGACACTGGCTGATTTGAAGGGCAAACCCTCGATCATCAGCGTCGTTCCCAGTTTGGATACTCCCGTCTGTGCCATCCAGACCAAGAAATTCAACGAAGAACTCGCTTCTCTGGGTGATCAAGTCAACGCCGTCACCGTCAGCCGTGACCTGCCATTTGCACAAGCTCGTTTTTGCGGTGCTGAAGACGTTTCAATGCGAACAGCAAGCGATTACCAGAGTCATCAGTTTGGCACAGCCTTTGGCGTCACCATCGAAGAATTGAAACTGTTGACACGGGCAGTTTTCGTACTCGATGCCGACGGAAAAGTCGCCTACAAAGAGATCGTGCCGGAAGTGACCGAAGAGCCTGATTACTCTGCTGCGATGGCTGCGTTGCGGATGCTGGCGTAACAGCAATCGGCGTGATTTTCGCATCATTTCGACGGCGTTAAGGGGGTAAGTCCTACGCCGTGGTGTTGTATTCCTATTTCATACTGATTGTGGAACCATGACTCAGATTGTCGTCGCGACACTCTACCGATTTGTGCGACTGGACGACTTTAGAGGCATGCAAGACGCGATTCATGATCAGATGGTCAGGTATGGGGTCAGCGGAAGTCTTCTGCTGGCGAACGAAGGAATCAATGGAACGATCGCCGGATCACGTGAGGGAATCGATCACCTTCTTGCCTATCTTCGCAGTGACGCTCGACTGAGTTCCCTGGACGTCAAGGAATCTCATTGCGATGAACCACCTTTCAAGCGAACACGCGTTCGCTTGAAGAAAGAGATCGTCACGCTGGGGGTAGAAGGAATCGACCCGCAAGATTCGGTTGGCACCTATGTTGACCCCAAAGATTGGAATGAATTGATCAACGATCCCGAGGTCACCTTGGTCGACACCCGAAATGATTACGAGATTGCCATTGGAACCTTTGAGGGTGCCGTTAATCCGGACACAGAGTCTTTTCGACAGTTCCCCAAGTTCGTGGACGAGCAACTCGACCCGACAAAGCATCGCAAAGTCGCGATGTTCTGCACCGGCGGGATACGCTGCGAGAAATCAACGGCACTGTTACGGCAAAAAGGATTCGAAGAGGTTTATCACCTTCGTGGCGGCATTCTGAAATATCTCGAGGAGATACCAGCCGAGGAATCGAAGTGGGAAGGCGATTGCTTTGTGTTTGATGCTCGGGTCTCAGTAGGGCATGGACTCGAAGTTGGCGGACATTTGATGTGTTTTGGGTGTGGGTGGCCTGTCGACAGCCAGCAACAGCAAAACCCCGATTACATCCCCGGAATCCAATGCCCCCAATGCGCCGATCAAATTTCCGAAGATCAGAGACGGCGATTTTCTGAGCGACAAAGGCAAATTGAGCAGGAAAAGAGAAACGAAAAAAACCAGAAATAGCTTCGATTTCCAGCCTCAGGACTTCATTTCTTTGGCTTAGTCGTATTTTTAGAAACATGACTGGTCGTTAAACTATAGGCCTTCGACCTCCGAATATTTATCCAGGACATTTCATGACAGCCGTAGAATTACCAACAGAGATAGACGTCAAAACCAACCCAACCGATCTGGATGAGGATGGTTTCGTCAGTATCTGGAACATTGCCTCGGCTTCCGCGGACGGTGATTTGGAGCAAACTCGGGCCTTGGCAGCACAATTCCTCTGCTTTCTCTGCAAGCGGAATTGCGATTTCGTCATCACCAGCACAACTAACGCAGAGTACTTGGACGAACGCTTTGAGCGTGACAACAAGCTGCTTTACGATTGGAATCTGGAAAGCGAGAAAGTCGACATCATTGCTCAACATGCAGAAGTCCCCTACGAGCCGTTTGTGTCTTTCTTGCAGAACCAAAAGTTCAATCCCAAGACCAAGTACGCTCCCCGTCGTGTTGACCGCGTGGAATGGTTTCAGAACCTGTGGAGTATTGGCTGAATAACGTTTCCGCAACTGAAATACGTTTCTTCATCGTTCGGTTGTAATCCGAATGATGACGGAACACTGTTCGCTGACGACGGAACACTGTTCGCTGACGACGGAACACTGTTCGCTCAACAACACTGTTCGCTCAACAACACTGTTCGCTCAACAACACTGTTCGCTAAA
>JAPKCI010000179.1 GCA_028823035.1 Rubripirellula sp. | reverse complement strand
CGGCACTTGTCCACGGCACTTGTCCACGGCACTTGTCCACGGCACTTGTCCACGGCGGTCTCTGGATGTCATTGTCACAGGCAGTCTCTAGCCCCGTCACTCTGATTCCAATTAAATCAAAAAGTGTCTGCGCCCTTTTTGATTGTGTGTGAAAGACTTCCTTCGCATCGATTCACGCGAAAACGGGTTCGCCATGCGATCGCATGTCCGATCAGCGGTGCGGATCCGTCAGCTTTTCTCGCAGGGTTTCCAGTTCGCATAATCGGGGCAGCATTTCTCGATCAACCAACCGTCGCTGCGAACGGGACTCGATGATGAGACCGAGGATGAGCCCCCCGATTACCGGGATCAATATCCACCTCGAAACACCGGCAACACCGAAGACAACCAACATGAAGAGGCCCGCTCCAACATAGGGAGGAATGAAACCCATCAAAATATTCTTTCGGGTCCCGATCTGATACGCCGTGTGCTTGATCTCCCTGTCGAGATCGTCAAGTAGCGATTGAGTCTCGCTTTGCTCGCGATTCTTTTGCTGCTTCTGCCCAAAATAGACAGAGAGCGAGAATTGTAACCAGCCGACCGTCGCCACCAATAACGCAAGGATCTCCCACCCAGCCAACGCCCGTGACGAACCGATTTTCCCCAGCAGTCCGAAATAGTTCACCAACAGGATCGCAGCAATTAACATCAGCACTAACAAGCTGCTGCCGTAGGTTTGTAGACGCTGCCAGTAGATCAAACGACGGAAGCGTTGGCTCTTGCTCCGCAGTATTTTGTGCAGTCCAACTTCGTCAACACAATACAATGGTTTGTCGTGCTGTGAATTCCAAACTACCTGGATATCTTCAAACTCCATGTTTCTGTTCCTTTTTAGATTGCTCAGTCAGTCGCTTCTTGATGCGATTCAACTTCACGCCCACATGACTTTGCGAGATGCCCATCGTGGCCGCGATTTCGCGGTAACTGAATCCGTCAAGCATCAGAAGTGTCAGCGAGCGATCAATCTCATCAAGATGGGAGATCTGTTCGTAGAGCCAGTCCAGTTGTGGATTCTCAAGACTGGAGGGTTGTAGTAATGGACGATCGTCCGCACCGATCGCCTGATGATTCTCGCGATGCCGTCGCTCCCTCTTGGACCATCCAATCGCGGAGTAGAGTGCAACACGATAGATCCACGTGGTGACGGCAGAGTCGCCACGATAGTTTGGAACGGAATTCCAAACTTGCGTCGCGATCTCCTGAAACAGATCGTCCTGGTCATGTGGGTTGAACGCGTAGGCACGAACCACCTTGAATAGCAGTCCCCTGTGTTGGGGGAGCCATTCTTCGAAAATGCGTTTCTGTTCGTGTGTTTTCATCGCGTGGATCATTTCAGCCTAACTTGTGATCCGGCACGGTGGATTTATTACAAAAATCCTTGAGGCTTTAGACGCTGTGCATTTGATTGATGGTGCAAAGCTACCTTGTAACGCAAGTGCTGATGCACGAGCAGAGCTTGACGCAATGGGATCGTGCACTGGGTCGCCAGGGCTCGGGCACACCCAATTCATTAGATCCAGCCGTTTTGCATCGCTTCGGTCGATACAGAAAACCCGTGAGTTTTAGGTTTCTCGCCATCGCGGTATGCCCCGTTTTTCGTTGGCATACCCACAGGCAGAGCTGCAAGCACGCGAGGTAGCCACCCGTGGGATTACTTGGCCGGGTTCAGGGACGCGGTGGAGACGTAAGCACGGACCCCGTTCTCACTGACCACCACACTGTAGCTGCCGGAATCCTGAACCAATTGCACCTTGGTCCCTTTTTTAAACTTGCCATCAGGGGCCCGCGCCTGTTGGGGTCCGTCGAGGTAATAAACCTCCTCAGCCGTGACGAGGTGGGTCACGGTGAATTCCGCGGGTTTCGTCGAAATGGTTTTTGGCAATTTCTTGAGCTGTATGTTTCGGAAAGCGGCAACGCACCCTTTCCCATGATCCTGAAGAGCGATGAAGCCACTTTTGCGGCTCATTTCGGAGTCGCGATCTGTGACCGTCGAAAAGACGACGCCGTTGATCTTTTGTACAAGCGTGTCGCCCCGGGCAACGATCTCCATGGTATTCCAGGCATGATCATTGCAACTCGCCTTGATCTGGTTGGCCTGCTTCAGTTGCTTCACGATTTTCTCACCGCTGGGTGAAAGCGTAACGTTTTGCCCGGCTGTGGCCATCAAGTGGCGTGCTTTCTTTTTTGGATGTTTGCCATCGAGCAGCGAGTGATGCCAAAGCCCCATTTTTTGCTGTGTCGCGACTTCGGCCTGATATCCGTAAATCTGCCACTTGCCTAAATCGTCGCTGCGGACCTGGACGCCCGAGTTACCTTTGTCCCATCGAAATTCAAGTCGCAGAACAAAGTTGGCGGGCTGCTCCTTGCGCCAAATCAGCCAGTTTTTTTCTTCGGACTGGCCCGTGCACCAGATTTCGCAGTTGCGAACCTCCCAGCAATCCGCCTTGGCGTCCCAGCCATCGAGGTCTTTGCCGTTGAAAATGGGGATGAAGGGAGATTCCTCCTCGCCAAGAGCGGTGAGACCAATGGAACCAATGAACAGCAACGTCAGCAGGAATGGTGTCTTCATAGCATTTGATGTGATGGTGGAAACAGGGTGCAGTGTTAGGTCAAAAGAGAGGGGGACGCTGGGATGCGCTAGGCTGATTGTACGCGAGCAGTTGTCGTTCTGCTAACTGAATAGCAGCCTTGAGGTTCTGCCCCTATCACCCATCATTCTTCCTCTACCTTATCCAGAGCGACTTTCCGGTGAAGCGTTTCCAAAATTAACCTGGCGGAGGCCTTACGGGTGGGATGCTGGGTTGTGTTGGAGCCTCGGGGTTTTGTAACGTCGATCCATGGAGATTGCCCAATTCAATCGTTTGCTATCATGTGCGATGGTTTGCTTCTTGCTTTTAGCTTCTGAGGATGGCTTGGCTCAGAATTCGATCAGCGGTGCTCGGCAATCGATTAAGGCGAAGGACAAAGATAAAGAAGATAAGGATGAACGATCAAACGAAGAACACGATCATCACTCCTGGCAAGATTGTCAGACGTCAGACGAAGATGATGACGACCCGGGCTTAGTGGCCTCTCTGTTTGTGCAGGTGCTCTTTCTTCCGTTCACTGTGCCGAGGTGGTTGCTAGACGATAACGGGAAATCTGCGAGCTTTACTGATTACCCGTTTGCAACGGAAGATGAGGCAAACCTGGTGATTAGCCGGTTTCCTTCAACAACGGCAAAAAGTACTCGGCTTCGTTTTGGTATGGAATATGGCGACAACTTTGATCGCCAACAGAAAATCACCACTCGTATCCTGTTGGACAGTAAATCCCGTCTTGGGCTCGACACCTCGTTCGATTATCTAAGGGAACAGTCGGGTGCAAGCGAACACGACCAAATGTGGTTGGGTGATGTGAATCTGACGTGGCGATTCGCTCAATCGAGTCGTGCCGAATGGAGAGCAGGGATTGGATACAACTGGCAGTCTGATGCCCTCGGTTCTGATGGTGGTTTCAACTTCACGTACGGGGGAAACATTTATATAAATCAGCCCAATGTGATTGATTTCGACCTGGATCTGGGCCAAATCGGGAATGCCAATTTGAATCGGTTTCGTACCGGGTACTCGCTGTATTTCAAGCGTGTCCGTCTAAGCTTGGGGTACGAGCATCTCAGGCTTGGAACCTTCAAAACCAATTACCTCAATTCCGGAATAGGAATCGATTTCTAACTTGCACGACTGTTTTCTCCCTCGGGCGTGCCGGTTTGAATCGATTTCAACTTGCAGGATGGCCAACCACAGTTCGTCGTCCCAGCGATCAATGGCCGACCGTTTTGCTGGAAAAAGTAACCTTTGGAAAAACCTCAGGAATGTGCGAATCCCAGACGCCGTGATGGCTCAAGGCCCAGCCTCCTGAGTCCCTGGCAGGACTTGCTTCGCGAGATTGATTGAAGCGGGAAAAATCCATTCGCCACATGTCACCATCGCGGGGGGGAATGGAGCGGTTGTCACCTTGAGCTGGGGTTTTCATTCCTTTCCACGGCAGAGCCAATTCAACGGTCCAGCCGCGGTCCCGATCGCTATCATCATTGAGAGTTCCATCAATGTGGACTGCCACCTGCACTTCAGGAAAATCCCAGTCGAGGAAAGCCCAACGCATGCCACGTGGATGTTTTGTGTACCCGACGCCGTTAAACGGTTGATGCCGGATTCCCGGGCGCTGAATGTTCAGTTGAGGCAATTTTGAGAACCCCTGTTTGTCGTAGGATTCCTGCCAGACGAACAGGCCTTCGTAAAGGGTCGCATGGGCATTGACCTCCAGTTCATAGTAGGCATGATCGAAGGCAATGAACAATTCCACATCATTGTCCTGATAGATGGGTTGATCACGTTCGAGAAACTTCGCCTGCACAAGCGGCTCTTGAATGTGATAGCCAACGTACAGGTATTCGTTGTCCCACAACAATTTGACGCGTGTGTCAAAGATTGTCTGTTTGCCGGAAACCAGATCGATGAATGGAGACGACGGTTCGGCAGCCCGCCAACTTGGTTCGCTCAGTCGGCCGTCGATTTTAATCTTGCCGGGTGTGCGGCACGCCTCGTACTGCCTGATTTGATTCTCTTTGACAGGCGGGAACCCGACATTCTGCGGGTGACGGATCTGCGCCAGCGTCGGTTCCTCAGCGGTAGCCTGAGGCGAAACAAAAATTACTGTCACGATGACTAGCTGTAGAAAACGAGATGGCATTCGACATGCCCCCTACTGAGTCGAAGGAAGATTGATTTCAAATTCGGCGCTGAACATTCCCTCTCGCTCACCCCGTTCCTTGAGTGTTTTTGCAAGGGTTGCGATCGTCCGGTCGATGGTTTGGCTGGGCAATGTTTTGTTCCCCCAAGTGATCTGGACAGGCTTATCAAGATCCAGCATCTCGTCACATAGTCGGACAGTTAGGCGATTGAGATCGGATTGTTCAATCGTGATTTGCTGTCCCCTGTGTTCGGCAATCACCAGAGGGCGTCCAGCAATGTCATCAGGGGCTGCAGCGAGCCAATAAAAGCGTGGGTGCTTCACATCGTCCTGTTTCCAGACAATGCGTGCGGGGTAGCGCTCACGCTCGAATTCTGCCATCCAGGGAATGGCAGATGCATCCTCGCGATCCATCCAGTGTCCTTTGTTCGGATAGATCACCACCTTGTGTTCGTAGCCTTTGGGATCCTGTTTTCGCAGGTCAGCTAACTTCTGTTTCCACTGTCCTGCGACTTTGTTGCGTTGATAGGCACTGTCTTTTCCACCCATGTGTAAGGTGAACGCCGTGTTGCGAAGTCCAAGGGGTGATGTTTCGTTTGGGTGTCCTGCCATCATTGCCGCGGCAGCCCAGCGATCCGCCATCCGCGGTGCGACTTGAAAGACCCCATCGCCGCCAGCTGAATAACCCATCAGATAGACACGATCCGGGTCCACGTCTTCAAAGACGATCAGATTTTCAATCAATCGTGCGAACATATCGTCGATGTGACCCTGATGCCACAGGTTCCAGGTGTTGGTTGGCGCGCGGGGCACGGCATACACGCCCTCGGGGACAACGTAGAGTCGTTTCTGGTTCTCCCACTGCTGATCATTGACGCTGGGCGGCGCGCCTCCTCCTCCGTGCATCGAGATGTACAAGCTGCGACCGTTCTTTGGCTTGTCGCCGAACACGCGATAAAAGAAGGGCATCTTCAAGTCACCTTGAACGATCGTCTTGGTTTCCATTTCCTGTTTGCGTTCAGATCGAATGGATGACGCGTGATCTTCCCAAAGTAGCTCGGCGGCTCGATCGGCATCCTGACTTGACAGAGGTTGTCTCGAGAATGTCTGTTCAGATAACACGCCCCTTGCTCCTCGAGGCTTGGCCAGAAAGTTTGTCAGGGATCGAACTGCATCGCTCGAATCGGATGTTGTATTCGGGCCGCATTCAGAATCCGGCTGACATGTACCGTCGGTCGAAGTTTCAGTAGTTTCGGCACTCGTGTCGGCTCTGTCGGTATCATTGGCATCGATGACTAATGTGATGGGCTCGTTTTGTTGACGTGCGACGATCGACTTGGTCAGTTTCTCAACGGGATGGTTGATCTCAATGTCGTATTTGTTGTTTTGTGGCAACGGCACCGACAGGTGGTCATTTGAATCGAATCGTTCATCCTTGGTTTGGCCGCTGAACACGACCTTTCCCTTTCCGTTGCGAATTTGGACAGGCAGCGACAGTCGTTCGCCGTTGTGATCGATCACCCGCAGCAGCACTTCGACGTGTCCACTGGGCAAGGGCGTTTGGTTTTTAAGATAGCGCTCGGTCACATTGACCGCTGAGATTGATTCGATCGAGGGGGCCCAGACCATCGGGAAATGCGAGGGCGTTTTCTTGTAACTCACGGCATAGATCGCGTGCAGTGGATGGTCGGTCTGGGCAGTCGCAGCACGACCTGTGAACCAGGCCCTATCCAGATCATTGCCCGCAGGTTCAGCGGCTCCGGTAAAATGCCACCCTTGATCCCAGATTTCGACCCACGAGTGGTTGCCGCTTTTGTTTGCCCATAGAGGCGTGCCAACAAATCTTGCCGGGACTCCAACGGATCGGCACGCGTCAATCAGCAAGATGGACAATCCCGTACAGGAAGCAAGCCCGGTTCGCATGGATTCGGAAGGACCCTGGTCAGCACGATTACGGTTGGTGGAGTAGCGTACCTTCAACAACGGAAAGAGTTTCTGGTTCAACAGGACAGCAGCTTCTGTCGGCGTTTTGGCACCTTTGATCAGAGGTTTGCAGCGTTCATGAAAGTCGCTCCGCCAGGAGTCGCGATTCTCGTTGATGTTGGCGTAGGGAAGCACATTATTAAGAAACAGGGATTCAGGCACCTGATCTTTCCATGGAGATTCCTGCCACGCCTTGTGGGCGAGTTGGACGTTGTCCAGCAGGTAATCGGCTGACAATTTCTGTAAGTCCGCATCAGGCATGTGGGCGATCAGAAACTCCATGCTGGCCCGATGATCCGCTGGGGCCTTGTCCAGTGCAGTCTGGATCTGGACGCGGTTGCCGGCGGCGCGTTGCAATGCGTCAGCGATCAAGCCAGATGGCTCACCTGCTGTTGAAATCGCCAATAGTCCAAGCGAAAACGTAGTGGCAATGAGAGCGGTGGAGATTCGGCGCACAGTGTGGCTCGTTTTTTTCAGTGGACGCGGACACGGGGCATTCCGCACGTTTGTGAGCAGCCTTTGCGATGGCTGAGACCAGCTTCCAGATTAACCGCGGCAGAATGATGAAGGAAGATGCGGCAGTTTGGATGTCATGTGATTTAAAAAAGAGCGAGATTCCGCCTGGGGGACCCCAAGGAATCGAGGCATGCATCAAGATTATCGGGATTGGCAGGGTATCTTCGGTTTGGCGTGCTTCATTCACGCTTGAAGAGGCGGGCAAAAGCCTCCCTTCCCACGGGCAAGGTGAAAACAACCTCCGCGCAACACCTGGAAAATTTGATTCGTTTAGCGATGGCAGATGGTCTTTTGAACTCCTACGAAGTCAAAGCGAACAAACAGGTCAGTCATCGCGTTGGATACGGCAGCAAGGACCTTCAGGAAATCATCCGTCGGGTGCGCAGCGAAGCGACGTCCTGACTTCGATCGGCGGTTGCCGAGGGTGCGACGCTACCGCCGTCACGTTGGCTGGGGAATTACAGGTTGTGGGTTACAGGTTGTGGGTTACAGGTTGTGGGTTACAGGTTGTGGGTTACAGGTTGGTAGTGATTCTCAGGCCCCGGATAACATGGACCTGATGCCATTGGACAACGCTTTGTCCATTTCTGGTGCACACCATGCAACACTGACTGCATAGCCTCCACGCGGGTAGGCCTCTTGGGTAGGAATGTACCAGGGGCCGCCGTCACCATACGCAGCGCAGGCGATGAAGCGATCGGCTGCCACTGCTTGGGCGCGAAGCTGATATTCGATGAAGCATTCCGCGGGCAGGTGCAGGATGGACACGTCATTGACATGAAGCGAACTGAGTGTGAGGGGGATTCCAGCTTTGACGCGGCGGATGAAGGCAACCGTATAGGAGGGCCGGTTTCGGGCCACCACTCGGTTTTGTCGATTTGAGATGCCTGCCATCAATTCGTCTTCATCGAAGACAGGGTTCAACGGGGGCAGAATGTCGTGCGTTTCCCAAGCAACCGACTCAATGGGCTGGGGTTCAAGATCGACCTCCGAATTCACGATTCCATCGAGTATCTTTTGTGTCAACTCAACGCGTGCTTCCTTTGACCCGTTGTTGTATTTGCCCGCGCCAATGTTCCCTCCGCATCCGTTGAAGTACAGATGGGTGCAATCTGGTTCCTGTCTTTCCCGTTGCCGGCGAGCCAGACCACAGAAGTCCGCACTGACTCTGCCGTCGCCGTAATAACTCATCGGGTGACATGCGTAATAGTGCGAAGCAACCAGCTTTTTATGGCCGTTGTAAAATGCGACAGTTTTCAGCATCGGGTCGATGAGGCCCTCTGGTAACCGATGATGTTCCGGTTTGATCGACGAACTACCACGCTGGGAGAGTACTTTGCCATCAAGTCCGATGATGCGCCGATTGCCGGCAACCTTGTCGACGCGGGCTTCACCCTGTGCGATGTGGGTCACCGGAGAACTTCGCTTGAGTGCCTCACTGATTGCCTGGCGTCCAGTTTCCAAACACTGAGCAAAGAAACCATGTTCGATGATGTGCGGCAGATCACCCTGTTCCAGGACAATGTTTTCTGCATCCAGGCATGCGAAAGGAGCGTTGTGCTGGTGCACGCATTGCACGGCGACTCGATCCGTGGTTGTGCCTGCCGCTTCTGCCAATGCCTGACGAAATTGAAGGTGCGCCGAGTTCAAGAGTCCCGTCCAGTCAAGCACGCAGACCACCATCGGCTTGCCCGATCCCAGCAGAACGTAGCCAATGGCCTGAAGTGGATCGTCGGTTCCGACCACTGGCTTGATCCAACCACCGCAAAGGGAATGTCCAAGCGGTGGAGTTACGTCGAAGCGGAACGTCGCCAGACGCAGGTTGCCCGGATTCTGGGGCGGTGCCTGTTGCTCAGCAGGCGGTTGAGTCAAGGCTGGCCGGGCGGGAAGGGTACCGGCTGTGATCAGTGCTGCTGATTCTGTGATGAATTTACGGCGATCGTATTTAGCATTCATGTGAGCCTTCCCCGTCCTGTTGGTGCGTTGAGGATTCTCGAACGAGAGCGTTCAACGGTATTACGTTTGGTTGTCTGCGAATCAATTCAGTATCAGCTACACTAACACGAAAAGACAAATGAGGCCGCAGTAAAATGCCCGCGAGAAACCCCTATGCGCCTCCCACCGCGGAATTGGATCAGGCAATCTTAGCCCCCGTCCCGCCCAAGAGAAAATGGTTGCAATGGCTGATCACGCTACAGTTCGTTGTCATTTTTTTCGCTGCGGGTTTCGCAGCTGTTGACATTAGGTCGATCGTGGCTTCAGGACCGATTTTCAGTCTGGTCGGGATAATCATCGCTGTTTTTGCTGCAAGGCATCGAAACAGGGTTGCCTGCTTGTACGGTATTTCTGCCGTGGCATTTGCATTCTTTGTTTTTGCGTTGATATTCTTTAATGACTGGATGCCAATAGCGGCATCAACGCCGGTTTTGACGCTTATCCTGATTTACGGTTTCGCTGCCCTGGCAGTGACTCTGTTTCTTCTTCTCAATCAGTCTTCAATTGTGAGGATGAAAACGGGCCTTGGGATTTCTGGTAATGACGAGCATCATCGTCCAGCGACGTGATGCAGGCACGGTTCGCTTCCATCGGTTCAAGCGGCGTTTCTGAAAGCGTAACGGCTTGCCCTCGACCGTGTCCGTCAGTGGGTGATTTTCGATCAAGTTGTCGAAGCATGATTTGAGACGGAGATGGATTCGGCTGTTAAACTGAGCCTGAGGTTGGAGTTTTAATTTTCTGACAAAGCCCGCTGGGATCAATCATGCGAAGTCTGATGAGTCTGTTGCTGACGATAAGCATTGCCGGTGTTCTGATCGCGGATCCACCGGAGCCAAGCAGGTTTGAGTATTCGGGTGCTGCGAAGACATTCCTTCCGCGACTACACGGACATCCCGGGGCGCTTGCGTATCGGCAGGATTATCCTGGGGGTTTTGTTGCATGGCAGGAATCCGCGCGTTCGAAATTGAAAGAACTGCTTGGTCTCCAGCGCATCGCTCTGCAGGTCGGGCAACACCAGCCAACGGTCCAAATGGATCAGGGGACTCTCGTGGATGGTTACGTGCGGCATCGTGCTCAAATCGAAACGGAGCCGGGAATCGAAGTGCCATTCTGGGTCTTGCGTCCCCGAGGCTCGGAAGACAAACAGTTGCCTGTAGTGATCTGTGCTCATGGACACGATGCCGATGGTTGGAATACCTATGCTGGGGTCTACCGAGATGCCGAGCATCAGAAGTCGACAATGGCCAAACAGGGGGATCCGGGTGTGCAGGCAGTCAAGCAGGGCTACATTGCAGTTGTTCCGGCTACGCGTGGACTTGCCAAGGCGATTTCGATTCCTGATCCCAAAGGCAGGCATGGCAATCGGAATTGTCGAGCCCAGTTGATGCACTGTTTGTTGGCTGGTCGGACAGCGATCGGAGAACGGGTCTGGGATACGACCTGCTTGCTTGATTGGATTGTCACTGACTTGCCGGGGGTAGATGCCAAGAGGATCGGAATGCTTGGAAACTCAGGTGGCGGGGTCTTGACGGTTTATGTTGCAGCCTTGGATCAACGCGTGGCAGTGGCCCATCCAAGTTGTTCGCTCACCTCCTATACCAGCTCAACAGGCTTTATCTTTCATTGCGATTGTTGTCTGGTTCCTGGGATTCAGGTCGAACTAGCGGACATGTCGGATGTTGCTGCCTTGGTAATTCCACGTCGACTGTTAGCGATTCATGGAAAAAAAGATGGTCTTCATTCATCCGAGGATGTTGAGCGAGCCATGGAACGCATCGGTTCTATTTATTCAGCTACTAAGGTTTCTGAAAAATTTTCGTTCCAATGGGGAGCTGACGGCCACAAGTTCTACCCGTCGATGCTGTGGCCTTTCCTGAATGAAAGTTTGCTGAATCATTAACCCGGCAAGCACTCGTGAATTCACGGTCCTGGTGACCGAGCTGGTTTGGGGATCAAATTCCGGTTGGTTAGGGGGATTGATGCAGTGTTTGTCAGAGCGCTCTGGAAGCGGTTGTAATGAAGGAATGCTGGTTGTGCTGATTGATCTGTTTAGCCCAGCAGGTTCGGTTATCAGCTCTGCATCTATGGTTTCAGTCACATCCGGGTTGGTGCATCGAAGTTTCGTCCGTTCGGGTACCGATCTTCTAGTGGGGGCTTGCGACCGTCAGGTCTGGCTCGACTACCACAATTGCACACAACAGCATGGATGCTGGCTGAGTGAATGCTTCATCGTTTTACCGGATTAGCGGAGTCATTGTTGCTATGGCAGCAGCGTTGTCGGCTGCGCCCGGGATTGTTGCTCAAGAACGGGGTTTCGATTCACCTCTCGAAAGAGAGACTGCCGCGGTAGCCAAGTCGCAACGTCTTGATTGGTGGCATGAAGCTGCTGTCGAAAGTTTTACCGAATCCAACGAGTGGGTAAGTTTTGATCTGGATACGGTGCTTCTGGACACGCTTGAGAACAGCCCCCGAATCCAAAGTGTTTCCAGACGGACCAGCATTGCCTTTGAACAGATCGTTCAGCAGGATGCCATGTTCGATGCTAATTTGCTGTTCGAATCAAGTTTGGGACGTAATAACGAACCGATCGGCAACACCTTGACCACCGGTGGTCCACCGAGGCTGATTGAGGGATCGGTACTCGCCAAGGCTGGTATTGAAAAGACAGGACGGCACGGAACCGTTTTGGATGTCTCACAAGAATTCGGTACCTTCAACAGCAACAGCAAGTTTGTGGTTCCGCCCGATCAAGGGAATTCACGCTTGGGGATCAGTTTGACCCAGCCGCTCATGGGTCGAGGCGGTCAGATATATAACGAACGGCTCGTGATGCAGGCCCGAATCGACAGTCGGATCTCGTGGCAAGAGATGCGAAACGATGTTGAGGTCCGAATCGCAGCGGTGATTTCCGCCTACTGGCGTCTTCATGAACAGCGATGCCATTTGTTGCAACAAACAGAATTGCTGCAACGCGGAGAACGTATTCAGCGAATCGTGCTGGCCCGCCAGGATTTTGATACCGGCCGCGTCGAATTGGCAAAAACGCGTCAGCGGGTTGCCCAGCGAATTGATCGCCAGTTGCAAATTGAATCAGAAATTGCCCGCTTGCAGGTGCGTTTGGCAAGTTTGATTGGGTCAGAGATGTTGCAGGGTGAAAATGGCAGAGTTGAATTTGTACCAACAGAATCGCCCCGATTTCCGCGTCTCGACATCAGCCTCAGAGATGCGGTTCTCAAGGGAATCGAAAATCGGCCAGAGGTGCGGGCGGCTGCCAATGCTCTCGAGGCGGCTGGGCTTGAAATCAGTGTGACCCGTGCCGAGCTCGATCCCGAATTGACGGGTATCGTTACCGGGTACCTGGCAGGGCTGGAAGGCAATTATGGTGTTTTTGAGGCATGGTCTAATCAGTTCACGACAGGCGGACCGGGGTTGTCCGCAGCGCTGACTTACGAAATGCCTTACCGTCGCCGTGCTGCCAAAGCTCGTTATCGTGAAGCACAGTTAAGGTATCAGCAACGCAGTCAGCAGCTCCGTGAGACGATTCAAGTCACGACTGCCGACGTCGAAACAGCATTGATTAACGTCAATACCGCGTTGGCGCAGCAGTCTACCAAACGCCAGTTATTGACCACCGCTATTGAGGAAGAAAATATCCTGACGAGGCGATGGGAAATGATGGGGGATGAAGGCGGCTTGCTGGGCGTTGTGCTTGAGAATCTTCTCGATGCACAACAACGCCGCACAGAAGCTGAACGAGAGTGGAGCAGTTCCCAAGTTCGTTACCTGACTTCAATCGTTGGTCTCCAGAAGGCGATGGGAACGCTGTTGACGCACGAGGGGATTCGACCGGTCAGGTGTGGATCAAGCGGTATTCACTTTGTTCAGGATCACATCGTTCATCAGGACGTTGAAGTGATTTCGCCGTCTGATATCAATCGGGAAGTTGATGCCAAGGTAAATGCAGCAATCGAGGCAGATGTGACGCCCGATGTTCAGCGTGACGTTGAGCAGAGCCGTGACGTTGAGCAGAG
>JAPKCI010000178.1 GCA_028823035.1 Rubripirellula sp. | reverse complement strand
GCCTTCAGTTGGCTCCACTGTTGAGACCGTGCCTTCCGTTGAGTCCGTGCCTTCAGTTGGCTCCACTGTTGAGACCGTGCCTTCCGTTGAGTCCACTTGCACTACCATTTCTGTACCCTCGGACTCAAGGTTGTCAGGCTTTGTGGGGTTTTTCGTCGTCTCAAGAGCGGCTTTTGTATTCTCTAACTTTCTTGCTTCCCGTTTGGCGACATGGGTGGCAGCAATTTGTTCTATGCTCTGCACCTCGTCAGGATGGCTTTTGCCAAACTGTTTCTGGTACAGGGCCTCGATAAATTCGGTGAGTGGCAGTTTCCAAGGTTGATCTTTTCGATCCGCATATTTGGCAAAGCGTTTGGGGCTCAGGCCCAGTTCTCTTGCCATTTGAATGTGGATATCGGACAATCGGAATTTCTTCCTCACGTCAATCCATGGGTGAAATTTGTGTGGAATACGGGGTTTCTTTGCCATGGTGCTTTATTGCGGCCTTTTGATGATGCCGGAGAATGGGGCCGCCCTGCGATCCAATATTCTGCCTTCGTCACAGCGGTTCTCACCATATCATAGCAAAGCGATTGAATTTGCCACCCGCGGGGGAACGCGGTACGATTCTCATTCTTGAGGGACGCTGTCTCTCGAACACCTCGTTCCGCAGCCCAGCTTTTAAGGATCCATGGACTGATGAAATTCCAGATGAAACTCCAGATGAAAAATCAGCCGATTCGGTTCGCCGACGGCGGAAACAGTGTGGCTGGCATTGGGTACAGGATGGCATTCCTGTCAGCCACGGCCAGTTTATGCATGTTAGCTGGATGCGGTGTCGATTTGGAACAAGCAGAAACGAACCGGATTCCCAGTCAAGAAATCGGTTCCAACCCAAGCGGTAACCTGGGAACCGCCAGCCAAGAGATCGCAGCACTTGATGTGTCTGCGGAACAAGCAGCCGAGCAAGCCGCAGCCGAGCAAGCAGCAGCCGAGCAAGCCGCAGATAGTCTGGGGATTGGTGATCCCAATCCCGGGCTGAAACTTGCCAAATATGTTAAGGGCGAAGCGGTTGAGACGCCGTTGGAAGGCGAGGTAACGGTGGTTGAATTTTGGGCGACTTGGTGCGGACCTTGTCTAGCCGGGATGCCCCACATCAGCGCATTGCAACAGAAATACGATGATAAAGTCCGGTTCATCGGAGTCACCCGAGAAGAGGAAAGTGTCGTGACGGGGTTCCTTGCCAAAACGGGTCCCGGCGGTAAGACCTGGGACGATGTGATCCAGTATCGTTTGGCATTGGATGAAAATAATTGGACCAACAATGCATACATGCGGGCAGCGAACCAGAACGGGATTCCCTGTGCCTTCATTGTTGGGCGTGATGGGATTGTCGAGTGGATAGGTCATCCTGCTGGGATCGACGAACCACTGAAGCAAATTGTTGATGGCAAGTGGGACCGTGAAGCGGCAGTCAAGGAATTCGAGCAACAGGCGATGCTGGCTCAAATTGGGCAGAAACTCAATGGAATGGTCAGGTCCGGCAATTTCGATGCTGCTTTGACACTGCTGGATGAAATGCAGAAATCGACAGGCAAGTCTTCGCAAATTTTAGACTATCGCATGAAGATTTTGACGATGGCAGATCGTGATGACGAAGCATCCAAGGTCAGGTCTGAACTGGTCGAATTGGCCTGGGATGATGCAACCATGCTCAATGGGATCGCATGGGAAACGGCAACCGCGGAAAACCCGACTGATCTGGAACTCGCATTGAAGGCTGCACAACGAGCAACCGAAATCCGCGAGAACAAAGATGCGGCGACGCTGGATACCGTTGCCCGATGCCAATATGAGTTAGGAAACCTTGATGAAGCGATCAAGTTGCAGCAGATGGCGGTTGATGCGGACAGTAGCATCGAAGAACTTGCGGAAACGTTAAAGAAATACCAAGACGAAAATGCTTCTGCCAAAGAGAAGTGATTGTGCTTCTGTCGCACGCAAAACTGTTGAGTAACGAGTGAACCGTGGAGCTGGTCTGTTGACTTGGCTTCACGGTTCTTTCTTTACCTTGTTTTGGCCTCTTCAAGGTCATGCGTAAAAGCGAGTGCCAGTTTCGTAATGCATTGTTTTGGTATAGGGGGTGGAGCAGTTTTTGCCACTGTCAGCGATCTGATAACGTTAAGTCGAACAAGGCGGTGTGCCGCTCATGGTTGAGCGATTGATCCTCTAATCCCAAGATGCCCCAAGTGAAAACATCCCAGATGAAAGGACACAAGAAAGGACACAAGAGTAACGGCACCTCCGTTCTTAACTCATATCGTTCGTAACGATCTCGCCCAACGCAGTGACTGAGTGGAGCAGCACAACAAAGCGACGCGAACTCGGTAAGGGGAAGGCTGCCAAGTGAGCTATGCGGCCGGCGGTGGTTGTAGGTGCGTCTCCAGTTCTCGATGACTTCTCAAGCCTCGGCCACGGTTGTGAACTCGTCGCAGGCGAGCCGCTCGTTGCGAAAGCGGTTGTTGAATATCGCCCCGCAGCTGGTCGCTATGGTCAAGACTTCTGGGGGTCGCGGGAAAATCCCGTTCGCTACGCAGTCGCAAGAGAATGTTTCGCATCCGCGATATGGTTTCGCGGGATGTTTAGCATCGCCGCAGTGTTGGTGCCTGCGCGGGCAACTTGTTTATCTTGCTTCGGAATTTTGTTTTCGCTACCAGAGATATGGAGTCTGACTGTCATGCTTCGAGAGCTTTCTTTCCTGGTCGTGTTAGCTTGTGCTTCGTTGTTTCCTATCGGCATTTCGGAATTTTCCCATTCTGCCGAGCAATCGACTGTGGCCTAGGCTCCCATGCAAAGAACGGTGGCTATTTCAAACAACAGTGCCAATACCTCTGCACAGGCAATTTTGGTAGCTGAGAAAAAGAATCCCGACTGGAAGGTGGTGAACGTGAAAGAGCATTCAAAGCATTGGGGAATTACGATGAATAAGCAGTGACTCTTTTCGAGTTCAGACGAAACTGCGAGGCAAAGCAGGTATTCAGATGATAGAAAAACCATCGTGAGCAAAAACATCCCCGAGGGACACTAACAATCTCGGCGACTGTTTTTTTTGAACCACCACAGTCAGGTTCAAATCAGGCAGAGTTGTCTCAGCCTTTACAGACTCCGCAAGGCTTTCCGTCGTTAGGGCCGCATGCCCGACCACGCTTCGTGTTGTTGAAGTACTTGCAGCTGGAATTATGTCGCACGTTTGAAGATGAATTGAGCCAGTAACCACCAAATTGGCCGGTTGGCTGAGTGGTGCTAACGGTGGGTGTTCGTTGTCCCGATCGGTAATCCCACGGCGGGACCGGACGATTGGCGTCTGCCCACAAGCCGCGATGAGCCGACTTGGCTGTCGCTTCAAAACTGGTGAGCCGCGACTCGTCGTTGTAAGCCTTGTAGTGCCATGCCCAGCCATCCGCGATCATTCTGGCATTGATATCGGATCCGCCGAGCATGATGACGCCGAGTGTGCGGCCATATTTGTCAGTGCCAGTCTTTTTTAGAACAATTGATTTGCCGAACACCATCGAGGCAAGCGCCTGCTTTGACTTGTTTCCGTAGCTCTGTTTCGTTTCAGGGGCATCAATTCCATCGAGCCGAACTTTGATCGGTGTCTTGTTCACCAACAGAGTTACCGTGTCGCCATCGGTTACACCAATGACCTTTCCTGTCAGTTGCTCGATGACTTTGGGTGGTGCGGCAAGGGCAATGCCAGCACAAATCAGAAACAGGGGAGTTGCAAATCGCATAATCATTATGCCGTTGGGGTGTGATGGGGCCGCCTTAGGATAATCAATGCACTGGCGAATGTGCGTTGTTTGCTCAGTAAGACCTCTTGTGATTCCGCAATATCTGAAAAAAACCGCCATCCCCTGAACAAAAAACCAGCCTCTGTGAAGCCAGACTTGGCTTCACAGGTGAACCCTTGAATTAGTGCCTAGCCGTCTTCAACGGTTCATTCCTGCACAACTTCCATCAAAGGGGAGTTGCCTGCATGCGGCACACTGACTGCGATAACTGCAGCCCGAACATTGTATGCGTGATGCATTTCGCGTTGGGGAGGGTTCGTATTGGTCCTGATGTTCTTCCTTGGTATCGTCTTGGGCTTCCGGCCTAAACCGTATCCGTGCCGAACCGGTATGGCGAACGTTGTGTAAGTGCTTTCCAAGGATCAAGTCTCTACAATCATTGGGACCAATTCCGATAAGCGACAGGCTTGGTTCCAACTACTCATTGTGTCATTGTTTGGGCCTTTACATGCAACCCAACCCACTCGGCGATCTGTTCCCGCAATCCCCACCGACTTCACCGACGAAGAGATCAACTGGTCTGCTATACACATTGGCAGGTGTTGGGGGACTGTTCTTGTTAGTCTGCGGTTGCTGCTTTGGTTACGCGGTCTACATGACCCTGGTCGGGCCTGCAACATGGGCGTACAAACGCGGCGAAATTCCTCAACGATTTCTTGACGTGACGGCGGAAATTGGTGGGCTCGAAAGTGGCGAGACGGTCGAGTACTTTTATTCAGATGCGTTGGTTGATATCAGAGACGGCTTTACCTATGTAAGCGACCGCAAGGTGGTTGTTTACATTCCGAGTGACACACCACCTCTGACCGCCATTCCGTTTGAGGCGATTCAAGACGTGAAGTTGGAACGGCATAAATCGTCTCTGGTCGACAGTACGATTCTCGTGGAAACAGAAGACGGGTTTACCGGTTTCTCTGTCTCAAGTGAAATGAGTCGCGATGTCGAGTTCTACAACACGATTCGCCAGCGGTCGCCGAACGTCGATGAAGCACCTGGACATGACTTCACAGTTCCATGACTTCACGGTCCATGACTTCACGGTCCATGACTTCACTGCTTGACTGACTTCACTGCAGATAAACAGAAACAGCACTGGCGGACATATCCTCAATCGGTCGGCATTTGGCTTGTCATGCCTCAGGAAATTGTCTTTTCATTGCCCGTTAGTGAAGTGGTAAGGCCAATTCGAGTTGTGCACATGACTTTCGCAATGGACTTGAATCAGGGTGATTTCCGGCCGAATTGTTGATGTCGAAGAACGATAAATTTTCACCAGCGACTTTTCTCTCGGGGTACAAGGTTGCCGTACAATGCGGGCCTCGGCAAAACCGCATCTCTTTGGAAAACCAACATGGGATCTCGTCTCGTTGTAGTTGTCTTGATGTTCGGCTTCCTCATGCAGGTGCATGCAGAGGATCGGCGGATCGTTGTTTCGGTGAAGGATGCGGATTCTGGTGTCGGGATTGCGTCTCGAATTTACCTGAGCTCTTCGGATGGAATGCCTCTCGTAGGGTTGAACGATAATGCACCGGTTTGGCAAGCGAACCTGCGACAAAAAGTTGGTTGTTTGTACCGCGTGTCCCGTTTTCTGTGACCGCAATGTCGCGGAACAATCCATGAATCGTGCGTGTTGTTCTTTCTGATGCTGCTGGCAGCATTCAACGCTTCGAAAGTTACTCGTTAATCAAAGCGTTTTCCATGAAAAAGAGGCTGCCAGCGAATGCCAGTCTGAGCTAAATCTTGGACGGGTGTCTGATCGTCGAGACGGGCCCCGATTGCAATGTCTGTTCGCTAACGTAACCATGACTGGGGTCGAATGGCTCGGCTCACAGATACAGCAGTGGATTGAGAATTTGCATTACGGGTGTGTGTTGGAAAGCTATATTTTGTTAGTGTTTTTTGTTGTGAATTCGCACCGACAAAATTCGAAACGAGTGCGTCATTGTCGATCCTGGAATCGGAAAACATCGGATGCTAGTCGAGCGAGTCGGAAGCAGAAGGAGCGGTGCTCCGAGTCGATTGTTTTCGCAAGTAGGATGACAGCCCAAGGGACTGAGATGCTAGGGACTGAGATGATCGGGACTGAGATGATCGGGACTGAGATGATCGGGACTGAGATGCTAGGGACTGAGATGATCGGGACTGAGATGATGCAGTCCTGCTGATCATGATGTGTTTGCGTTGTGGTTCATTGCGCGTGGTTGAAAGCCCAATGCTGAAAATCTTAGCAAAATCGCCTGATGCACAACTGGCGGGTTACCGAAAAATGACAATCAGGTATCACTGGAAACTGGATCAGGTTTACTCAAAGTGCAAGGTCATGGTAGCAGCTGGACTGCGTTCCATTGCACTCTTCTGTAGAGAAGAATTTTAGCTAAATGTAGAGAAAGCGGGGGTCCGGTTTGAGCCTTGCAAATCTGCCGAGCCTTGCAAATCTGCCGAGCTGTGCAAATCTGTCGAGTCATGAAAGGTGGCTGATTGAGATCAACAGCTGCTCGAGATCAACACCTTGTTGCCCACCATGCGTGGACACGAATCAGTTTGGCGAAGAGTAGATGGGGTGTACCCGAGAAATCGAACTGCAAGGGATTACCCATCGTGTTTTCTTGAATCACGCAGGTGGCTTCTTGTAGTGGCCATGGAGAGTGGTCGATTTCGCCCCGGTATACCGTCCCCTTCTTGTTAGCGCTGTACAGGCAATAACGCGCTGTCAGCCAATGCTCCAGGGTGCCGGGAGAAGCGTGGAACGAGTCTCCGGACGAACGATAGCGGGCGCTGAATGAAGCTGATGGCTCTGCACGATGTGTACGGTTTGAATCATATTGGATCGTGGATGATCCTTTGTCCTCGGCCAGTGACATATCTGCATCCATGTAGGGCAGGCTGAAAGTTGTCCTCGCTGCCCGGACTGCGATTGGGTTGGCGGCATCGAGGGAAAAAAACCAGACACCGGGCTTGCCATCTTTGACAACATAAGTGCGAACGTTGAGTTCAAGGAAGCGGCTCAAGCGTGGGATGGCAGGGAATCCGCGAGGGGCAACGTCGGACATCAAAAATGGGACGACACCGACCCAGGCTTTGCCTTCATGGGTGTCAAGCGTCAAGCCGTCCGGTAAGTGGATCTCAACGAGTTCTGGATCGACGGCCCAGTGCGCAAAAAGCAGCTCGGACCATGTCATCCTCATCACCCATGGTGCCGATGGAAGTGGCCACGTGCGATCGCCCTGAAGTTGCCCTGCTTGATCCACGTGTATCCATTCCAGAATCGTTGACTTGGCTAATGATTGATGCGGATGATCACATCGCCGCTATTGGAAAATAGAGCGACTGATAGTGCGAGCGACTGATAGTGCAACGATGTAGGGGAATCACTCATCTCCAAGACAGATGATCTCGCCGGTGTTGGTGGTCAGAAAGAGACGCCCTTCGGCAATTGCCAATCCATCCCACGCCGGCGGTGGGACCTGGGTTTCGTCGATCACATAACCTGTTTCTGTTGAGACGACTTTCAGCCGCCCGTCGCGATGAATCACGTAAAGTCTGTCATTGGCGGCGAGTGCCATGGCATGGATTTCGTTGTGCAGTTGTGTTCCATATTTCGGCTCCACTTTGACTTCGTCTTCGGTTGCGAAGGGATCTTTTGTCCAGAGCGAACCTTTGGCAATTCGGTGGTTTCTATACGGCTTTCCACCGTCCTTTGCTGTTCGGACTGCTTCCCATCCAGTGATCCATTTACTGTTGAATTCTTCTCCCTCGGAAAGGTTGAACTCGCGTCGAAAGACATCGGTATTGCCATCGAGTGAACTGTAAACATTTTTGTCTCGAAAGACCGTGAGGGGACGAAGTGAAGCTTCGCCACGGAAACGGTCTTGGTGTCGAGCGCCGTAAGTCCAACTGCCTCTTGGAATCCAAACCTCACCAGCACCGGTGTCGAGCTTTGCAAATGCATTCCATTTGTCGACATCGACCTGCTGTCCATCGGCAGAGATGATCCAGCGTGACATGGCGATCCCATCGCCTTCCGCGTGGAGAATATCGAAGGGATCAAATTCCAGCCCTGAATTCTCATAGAAGCCCTTTTGTGGCAGGCTGTCGATACGTTGTACCCAATGTCGTTTACCTGTCATGGGATCTACAGCAAAGATCAGAATGCCTCCGTCGGCCAGGGGTTGTCGCCCCGCAGCGAAATACGCAATGTCGTTGATGATCAGGACCGCACCTGGTACAGGCCAGGGTGATTCGACCTGTCCGTAAGCAACGATCCGTTCGTCAGACGGAGCTGCTCTCATCCGCCAGACAAGTTCACCGTTGTCGGCGCGAAGTGCATATACCCATCCCGCAGCCGAGCCAAACAGGCAGAGTCCGCGATGGATCGCCGGTGGCGTATCCAAGCGTCCATTGGCGGTAAACCGCCAGCGGATGTCTCCCGTGTTCGTATCAAGCGCGATCAACTCATGTGCGTTCGGTCGTGTGACGTAAGCGATGCCGGATGCGATGGTCGGTGCGCTCAGTGGGCCTTTGATGACCGGGTTTTCCTGCCAGTCATATAAAATGGGGCCAGTGACTTCCCGTTCTGTCTCAAGTGCTGCTTTCAGTTGGGTTGTCCAACGCTTCTTGAGCGATTTTGGGCCAGGTGTCGTGCTGCTTGCGCTCCGCCAGCGGTCGTGGCGGTACAGCGGCCAGTCGTCAGGCTCTGGCTCCGTCGCATCGGGGTCGGCTTTCGCTGCGCCGGTCTCAAGGGGGAAGTTCAGTTTCTCGATGGGAAGATTGGCAACTGAGATCCCGTTTTCTGGTGTTAGTGGCGTGGGAGCCATGGCTACAAAGCCGCGCAGCATTGGCCAGCAGGTGCAGTGTTTGGGAGTCGTGTAGACCAGGCCATTGGCTGGGATCCAGCCGCTTTCACGTGAGCAATTTGCTTTGGTGATTCGATTCGCAATCACCTCTCCCGAATTCAGGTTGGTCATGTCCAGTTCACCCGCGAAAACATAATTCGGCGTGCAAACCGGTGGAAAGCAATGCGCCATACCAGCAGGGTAAGTTTTGCGGACTTCACCGGTCAGTGGATCGAGTGCAGATACCTCGGTGGGACTTCGTTTCAGTTTGGTCTTGTCGTCTGTATTGATCTTTCCACCATGCAGAATCCACAGGTCGTCCTCCAGAAACATGGCTCTGGCTTGCCGCGCGTGATTCATTCCAGGCGGAAATTCTTTGGACCACTGGTGTTCACCCGTTGCGGTTGCCACCACATGAATTCCATTGCCTGCATCGTGATCATTGAGGGTGGAAACCTCGAAGACCAGTTGACCTTTGGCGAGCACGGTTCGCGTGGTCAATGTCAGCCATTTGTAGTCACTGCGGGTCCAGTTGTTTTTGCCAGTCTCGGCATCCAGTAACATGGCGACGGCATCCTCGCCTCGCTTGACCCGACCCGCAATCAATGCAACCACCTTTCCATCCGTGACCACATTCCGTGGTTCGGCAATTTGAACTTGCCACAACTCTTTGCCTGTAAGCGGATCGATAGCGCGAACGGTGTTTGCATCAGCTGCGATGATGCGAAAACCATCATGCACCAGATGGGTCACCGATTTTATTTCACCCAGTTTGGCTACGATTTCACCCGTCGCTGCATCAAGAGTGACCGGCTGGCCCTTGATCAATGCGAACAGGTGTTGCTGGGATGCAATCGGCCGTGATCCGCTACTGGGAAGTCTTGGTAGAACAAAGTCCGTTGGGTTGTTCTCTTCGCTCTTGGCAAGATTGCGATGCCAGAGTCGCAGACCGTTGAAGCTGTCTCTCGCCAGAATACCGCCGTAAAAGTTTCGGCCGCCAGCGGTGACCATGCCTTCGACTTCCGAGGTGGCTGCAGCTATCCAGCGGACCCGCTCTGGAGGTCCAACCAGTGTGTCATTGGAAACGGCGTTGCCATCTGCTGCATGTCGTGGATGCGACCAGACATCCATCTCCATCGGCCACTGCTTGACCGCAATCAGGTAGTCGCCCGACTTGGAGACCGGTTCAAAATCAACGTGATCAAGTACCTCTGCCGCCATTACTTTTTGATTGACCACCACCACCGATCCACCTGGTGTCAGGACCCGCAAAAGTTCAGGCACAGGTACCGTGTAGTCACGTACGATGATCAAGTTGACTACATTTTCTGCATAAGGAAGACGATTCGGTTGGTTCGTCTGCTCTGCCCACGACAAACCGTAGCGGCCATTTTTGCGAATGAAGTTTTGTGCCGCAGAAATGCTTTTCGCACTCGGGTCGAGGATGTGACACAGGTAACGTCCAGTCCTGCTCAGCCTCGCAGAGGTTGATGCATCACTGCTGCCCAGTTGAACGACAAGCCCACCGTGCAGTCCCGCGGCGGTCACGGCGTCCTGCGGGGAAGCAGTCGGGGTCACCGGAAGCCTGTTTTGTTCTTTTCCGCTGGAGCAATTCAGAGCCGCAAACATCAGACAGGCTGGGAAAATGAAACGGGACGCATTCATCCTGCAGGCTCCGGGTACCAGGGTCATGTCAAGCGAACAACCAGTTTAGCTGTTGGATCCACGTGGAATCTTGATTACGGCAGTGATAACAGAGAAAAAGTTTCGGAATTCAAATATAATCTGGCAAAGTGAAAAGGCCTGTCCCGATGCTATACTGAGCGTTCGTTCAACGTAGAACTTCATTTGACGGATGACTCGCCACTCTTAGACATGCCCCAGTTCAGATCACGTTGTTGTTCCATTTGCTTACTGACATTGCTCGGCATGCTGTCTGCTGCGTCTGATGGAGACGTTGCTCACGGGGAAGAGAAAGGACTTTCTGGTTCCGACAATACAGTGAATGTGAAGGCGTCGGAGGCCGCTGGGGTGACGCCATCGACCTTTGCTGAATTGAAAACAACAGGTGCTCGGCGTTCTCGCTATCTGAAAAGTGATGTTCGCCCTTTTCAAGCGGAAGTCCCCAAACCTCAACTGGCGCAGTTTCACAACGAAATTTTGCCTGTGCTAAAGCAATCCTGTGTCAAGTGTCATGGTCCCGACACCAGAGAAGGTAATCTGCGTATCGATACATTGGATCCCAACCTGCAAAAGGGTGACGACGTAAGTTGGTGGTTGGAAGTTCTCGCCGTGTTGAACAATGGCGAAATGCCTCCTCCAGATGAAGGTCAGTTGACGGACACCCAACGCACCAAAATTGTCGAATGGCTGTCTTCTGAGATACAGCTGGCATCCGCTGTTCGAAGGTCGGAACGGGCGTCTTCCTCTTTTCGCCGTATGACCCGCTACGAGTACAACTACATACTCCAGGATATGCTGGGCCTGCCCTGGGACTTTGCGAAAGATTTGCCCCCCGAGGCTACTTCAGAGGACGGTTTCCAAAACAGTTCAGAGCTGTTGCACATGACCGTGATGCAGTTGGAAACGTATCGGACGATCGCTCGCCAGGCGTTAATGCGGACGCTGCCCAGTGGAAAACAGCCACCTGTTCTCTATTGGGGCATCACAATGAACGACGCAGCCGCAGTGGAGTGGCCAAAGCAGGAGGAACAACTGCAGAAGGCCAGAGACAAGTTCAAGGATGATCCGGGAAAGCTAGACAAAGAATTGGAACGGTTGCTGAACAGTTTTAAACAGCCTCATCGCGGCACTTACTACAGGAATCTGGCAACTGGCCAGACAGCCCAAGCGACATGGGCGTATTACGGTGCAAAATATGCATTTGCACCCCGCGACCAACTGCCCGTCTTTCCTTCCACGTTCGACCACGTTGCTGTGCTTCCCCGCGGGCAGAGTCTCATTGTTGAGTTGGGTGACCAAGTTCCTGATGAGGGAATGATGCGGGTCCGCGTTCGCGCAGCACGTGGTTCTGCAGAAGACAGCGGGATTCCCAGCATGCAATTGGAATTTGGATGGCGGGCCAGTAATGAAGGCCGTGCTCTTGTACGCGTCAGTTTGGAAGACACGGCGGTCACGGAGGATCCGGCCCATCCCGGCATCTATGAGTGGAATGTCCCACTCGGTGAAATTTATCCTCGCAACTCTGTACGCAAGGTAACGAAAATGGGGGCGATGCCGAGTCCCTCAGAATACATACGCTTTGTGAATAGTTCGGTTTCACAGGGTGATATCCAAATTGATTATGTCGAAGTGGCGACACCTGTGTACCCATCTTGGCCACCAGCGTCACATTCCCGGATTTTCATGGAGAGCGAGAACCGTGGAGACGAGTCAGCCTACGCCCGCGAAGTACTGCAGGCATTCATGGCACGAGCTTGGAGAAGAGATGTCACCAACGCAGAGGTGGATCTGAAACTCGCTTTCTTTCATGCACTCCGCCCGGAATGCGACAGCTTTGAAGAAGCTGTTGTCGAGGTGCTTGCAACCGTTCTTTCTGCTCCCCAGTTTCTGTATTTGGCTCGCTCTACGCTTTCCGAGGATACTCATTCGTCCAAAAAAAAACGGTTCTTACCGGACGATGAATTGGCAACGCGATTGTCCATGTTCCTGTGGTGCAGTTCGCCCGATAAAGAACTTTTGGAACTGGCAAGCAAAGATCAGTTGGGTAACGTCGAGACTCTGTCTGGGCAGGTAAAGCGGATGCTGGAGGATTCGCGATCTCAGCGTTTTTCAAAACAATTTGTACATCAATGGCTTGACCTGCAATTGCTGGACTATCTGCATGTTGACAAGAAAATTCATCCGCAATTTTCATCGGCATTGAAAGAGGCGATGATGCATGAGCCAATCGCTTTCTTTCATGAAATCCTGCAAACCAATAGCAGTATCCTCGATTTCATTCATGCTGATTACACGATGGTCAATGAAGTGTTGGCGCGTCACTATGGAATTAACGAAGTGTATGGAAACCACTTTCGAAGAGTGGGGCTGGATTTAAAGCACAGACGAGGTGGGATGCTGACGCAGGCTGGACTGTTGACGATGAACTCAGCCGGTGCTGACTCACATCCACTGAAGCGGGGAATTTGGCTGTTGGAAAATGTTCTCAACGATCCGCCGCCACCACCACCACCGGCCGTGCCTGAAATCGATCTCGCCGACCCTGAGATCGCTAAAATGACCCTGAAACAACGCATTGAGGACCACCGAAACCACGCCGCCTGCTTGTCCTGTCATGCCAAAATTGATCCATGGGGAATCGCATTCGAAAACTATGACGCCCTGGGGCGTTGGCGCAATCAGATTAACGGCCAACCTGTCGACGCTACCAGTAGGCTGTTCAATGATCAGGAACTCAGTGGCATGGACGGTTTGAAAAGGTTCTTGCTGGAAAATCGACAGGACCAGTTTTCCCGCGCCATGGCATATAAAATGACCGCCTTTGCATTGGGCAGGCCGCTGAAATTTGCTGATCACTCAAGTGTCGATGAGATCACTGCCAAACTGCGTAAGCAACAGGACGGTCTTGCTGATCTGATAACATCGATTGTCACCAGCGAACTGTTCCGGGTACCGTAAGAGAGATGTGGTCGTGGCAGATGCCGTTTGACACAGACAACACAGACACAGGCAACACAGACACAG